>JABSQK010000356.1 GCA_013215875.1 Lentisphaeria bacterium | reverse complement strand
GTATAGGTGTGCTGGTTCGCTTTTAAAGCACGCGTACTATTTACTGAACTAACATAAAAATCCTATACATTGTATGGGATTTTTTTTTGGTTAAAATAGACCTCAGCATGTAGGGTTGGAGGACATGTAGAAATTCAATTTTCATTTAGACCAAGAGCGGGTATGGTAAGGAATTAAAACATTCGTAAAAAAAGGAAAGAAACAATGAAGAAAATGATGGCAATTGCGATACTATTTTTGAGTATAATCACTGTTCATGCAGAAGAGGAAACAGAGCGTACGAACAAGGTGGTTTTTGAGTATTTTAAAACCATGAAAATGGCGACAACGTATCAACAAACAATTGAAAAGATGCTGGATCTTCAAATGAAACAGAATCCAAATCTCATCCCGCTGAAAGATGCCTTGCTTAAGTTTTTTGATAAGTATATGGGCTGGGAAAGTATCAAAAATGATTTGGCGAATATTTACATGAAGAATTTTAGCGATGCTGAATTAAAAGAATTAATCATTTTCTATAAAACCCCCACTGGGCAAAAGGCTGCTTTACTGGTTCCCACTCTGGCAACGGAAGGTGCCGAACTCGGGCAGCGACGTGTACGGGAAAACATGGCAGAGCTTCAGGAAATGATACGAGCTAGAATGGCTGTAGATAAAGTGGCACCTCTAAGATAAACACAGAAAAAGAAGAAACGAACTTATGATTCAGAAAACGAAGATTTGCCTGATTCTAAGTTTTATCTTTCAGGGATTGCCTGCTTATGCTAGAACAGTCAAAGCGACTCCGGCGAATTATTTGTCTCAACTGAAAAAATTGAAGCCCGGCGATACGCTCCAACTAAAGAAGGGAAACTATACCAAAGGCTTTCGCATACGGGGCATACATGGCAAAAAGGGCAAGCCCATAAGCATCCTGGGCGACAGCGGAAAAACGATTCTTCTGGGTCGACGAGGAAGCAATACGATGGACTTAACTGATTGCAGTTGGATCATCATAAAAAACCTGACCTTTGATGGACAAAATTTTCCTGTGGATGCAATCAAGGCCGGCAAAGACAGCTCCAAGGGTGTGCATCATATTACCATCGACAGCAACCTGATCATTCGCCACGGGGCCAATCAACAAATCGTCGGTATCTCGAGCAAGGTTCCTGCGTGGGATTGGCTTATTTGCAATAATATTATCTTGGGTGCAGGAACGGGGATCTACCTAGGAAATTCGGATGGTAATCAGCCCTTTATCCGCGGGATTATTGAAAACAATATAATCAAAGATCCCCTTGGTTACTGCATGCAGGTGAAACATCAAAACAGCCGGCCAAAGGTCCCGGGCATCCCCATAGAAACAGCCAGCACGATTATTCGGTATAACTTTTTCATCAAAAGTGATAAACACGGCAAAGATGGTTTAAGGCCGAACTTACTGGTCAGTGGCTACCCCGACAGCGGCCCCGGTGCCAAGGATCGCTATGAGATTTACGGAAATATTTTCAGTCACAATACGCGTGAAAGTTTGTTTCAAGGAACCGGAACGATATCCCTGCATGATAATATCTTTCTGGATGCGCAAGAGACGGCGATACGGATCATGACACACAATCGCAAAAAGCCTCTGGATATTCGAATCTACCACAATACCTTTTTTAAGGTTGGCACTGCGGTAAAGATTTCAGGCTTAAACGATGGCCCAAATAAAATGGTAAAAGGAAATCTGCTTATTGTTAACAAAAAGATTACCTGGCCGGGGAATATGGTCTTTAGCGGCGATAAGGGAATTAAAAAAATGAGCCAGCCATCCCTGTCTTTTGGTGAAATGGATTTTCAATTAAAAAAAGTAACCCGTAAAAAAGACTATAAGATCGATAAAAAAATTCTGGATGAAGATGCAGATTCCAAGCTGGATTTCTGGCAACAAAGTAAAAACTCCTTTGACCACTGTGGCGCCATTTCCAAAGCGTTCAAAAAGGCAAAACCCGTGGACCTGGTAATCCGCAAAACGACGAAATAACAACAGGATAAGAAATGAGTAAATTAACTACATCTGAAATTGCCGACTTTCATGAACAAGGGTTTGTCATCCCTGAGTATTGTCTGCCAGGCACCCTTGTGGCATCCCTGCGCCAGGCCTTGGATGAACTGATGGCCCAGAATCCGCAAGTGCGTCCGGAAAAACTTGTCAGCGCGCATATTAAAAATGGCAATGAAGGGGTAAATGGTGTGGAGCTTTTTCATGAGATTACACGGGATCCTGGCATCCTGGATATAGTCGAACAACTCATTGGCCCCGACATTATCATGTGGGGTTGTCAGGTTTTTTGTAAGCCGGCTGGCGATGGCATGTTTGTACCCTGGCACCAGGACGGGCAATACTGGCCGATTCGCCCATTGGCAACCTGCACGGTATGGATCGCTATCGATGACAGCAAGATAGAGAATGCTTGTCTTAGAGTGATTCCTGGTTCACACAAGGAGAAGAAACTCTTTAAACACAGGAGCAGCGACCGGGATGACATCGTCCTCGACCAGGAAGTGGATCCGGGTGAATTTGATGAAAGCCAGGCAGTTGATGTGGAACTCGAGGCGGGTCAAATGTCGCTTCATGATGTGTATATGATACACGGCTCCAATGCCAATCAATCCACGAAACGTCGCGCAGGATTAGCGATTCGTTATATGCCCGCAAGCTCGCACTTCGACAGGGAAATATTTCAGGCGGGCGAGAGTTCTGCCAAAACCTATAAGACCGACTTTTCGACACGACCCATCTGGCTGATGCGCGGAGTGGACGCATGTGGCAAGAATGAATTTACGCCAAGCTAGCCTCTGGGCTTCTCACTCAGGTGCGATAAATCGTGGCCGCTTTTCTGCAAGACCCAATTCCCATCGATCCAGTCGGCACGGATCAATGAGCAGTAGGGCATTGTGATATCTTGTTTCTCCCCAAATATTGATTCCGTAAATGGATAGCAAATACCACCATGGGCAAAGATAGCGATATTGCCGGAATAATTGTTGAGGATATGCGCCAGCACTTTTCCCGCTCGTTCTAAAACAGTGGCATCTGTTTCCGGGTAGACGGGCATAACAGCCGATTCATATGATGCATCAAAAAGGCTTTCATCAAGACCTGCTTCCTCTAGTCCTGCCAATGTGGGTGGGGTGGGAAACCAGCTGGCATAAAAGATCTCACAGAAACCATGTTCAATTTTCAGAGGCATGCCCAGAGTCTTTGCAGTGGGCGATCCCGTCTGCACGGCCCGGGTAAACGGTGAACAAAAGAGATGATCGATGGGTATATCAGACATGTATGTCGCAACTTCTTGCGCCTGTTGATGGCCAATTACCGACAAGGGTGTATCATAGGGGTGCTGTTGTCCGGAAGACCATGATGGGTCGACGAAGTCCTGGCGCTCACCATGGCGGAAAAACCACAGGGTGCGTTCTGATTGTTGTTCTTTAATTTTAAGCTCCTAATCCTAATAGGTTGCTAAGTTAGAGCACGCAGGCGAGAGGTCAAATAAATTTGCACATTTGCATGTGATTTACAATGGAAATGGCAGAACAGTCAATTCGTGGTATAATACAAACAAGATCAAAAAGCGGGAGATGTAGAACGATGAAAGAATCACTTGGAGAACGGATCGGTTTCGGCATCCTCGCTGCGATCATTGCAGGTGTCGGTGTTCTGCTTACCGAGGCATGCGATTTCTGGTTTTGGGACATGGGCTGGGTAGAAGCGGATTCCCTCTCTGACTATATCCAAAAAACCTGGTTCATCCCTGTTGGATTTGCAATCGCGGCGTTTTGTATGGGCATCTATAAAGGTTCACAAGCACTCGATTTTGCAAAGAGCATGTGGGATGACTTCGACTGATTCTAAAATTCAAAATGGGTTAACAACAACTTTAGAGGATGAGTAAGATGGTTCAACTAAGCAACGAACAGATACGAGATTATAATGAGGATGGCTTTTTCTTTTACCGCGATCCTGTTTTTTCGCCGGAACGCTTTACTGCCTTGAAAGCGATGGCTGATTCCTGCTATGCCCGGGGCAATATTCAGGAGGATGGCCACCCGCCGCAATTGATTGATTGTGCGCACTGGAAATATCCTGAAATGTTTGACTGGGTATTTGCCGATGAGCTACTGGACATTGTCGAGCCGATTATCGGCCCTGACATTGCCTTGTTTGCCTGTCACTTTCTTCGCAAGTTGCCTGGGGTCGGTCGGCGGGTTCCCTGGCATGAAGATTCTGCCTACTGGCAAAAGCTCATGAACCCCATGGAAGTCTGTACGGTAATGGTTGCTCTGGAACCCTGTACATCTGACAACGGCTGCATGCAGGTGATTCCGGGCAGCCATAAAAATGGCTACTCTGAATACGATCCACTGGTTGAAGAGGGCGAGAAGGTATTTAACAATGAGATACGGCAGGATCAATTCGATGCGGAAACTGCGGTGGACTTAATTCTTGAACCCAATGAAGCCTCTGTTCACCATGTAAAAATCATCCACAACTCTAAAGCAAATACCGGCACCCAGACTCGTATGTCGTTCGCCTTGCGTTTTTTCCCAACCCATGTGAAATTTACCGAACCCGAAGGTAAAGGCGAGTTTCCTGTTTTTCTTGCCCGTGGAAAAGATAAAGCCGGAAATTCCTACGGTGATCCGGGTAAAAGCTACACACCCCGACGTCAGGATTTGATCTAAAAAAGCAAATTAATTTTTTGTTCCAGGGCTGTCTGTATTCTTATATGTAGCTTAAGGTAGAGAGAAACATAAAAATGTGGGAATGATGAAATGAAAGATATAGATGCTCCGATAACCACCATAGCAAAGAACGTTGTGGTATATATGCTGTTAGGATTTTGCCTTGGGGGTTGTTTGAATTCACCTGGTACAGAGACCAAATCGAAGGCACAGGGAAAAGCAATTGGAAAAGGCCCCGGTAATGCTGTAAAAGTTGATACTCGTGTCCTTAGCTTAAATCAGATAAAAACAGATGCGGTAAATATCCTTGAAGTAGAAGCGAACAAGCGCATTTCGAAAATCATCGCTATTCAGAAAAGAGTCAGTGCCAATGTTGATGCAGACCAAGCCCGCTTTAAAGAAGAGAAAAAAGAAGTCCGTAAGACCCTTATGGAATACACTGCACACTGTTTTTTCGCAGAAGCATTAACGAAGCTTAAAAAAACAATCGAAAAGCGTGAAAAGTACAACAAGTCCGTCCTGCCTATAATAGAAGAAATCCTCGGGAAAGATGAAAGTGCGTTTGTTGATCCACTTATTCGCCGACTTAAAAATAAATTCATTGAGGCATATCCTGATAGAAAAGCTGATATTGAAAAACTGAATCTAGAAGAAATTTACCAGAAGTTTGAGGATGACAATG
>JABSQK010000355.1 GCA_013215875.1 Lentisphaeria bacterium | reverse complement strand
TCCAGAACTGTTGACCAAGGACCGTACCCACCCACTTTGGGAAACGTATGAATGCCCCGCCGGATCGATTGTTTTCTTTACAGAAACCACTTGCCATAGCGGATCGAAATGGGATAACCAAGATCATGATCGATGCGCAATTTTCAATACCTACAACAGTATCTATTGCCGCTATCATAATTGGGAACCGCATCCTGAGCACCTTGCCGAAATGAATCCCGTCCGTGCATCCTTATTTAGACCGGTCTACCGGGAGTGGAACCAATTGGGCGTTGAAACAATGCCCGAGGAAATAGTCGGGTCACCGCGCCGTGGATTTTAAGAGCTGCTGAACGACGAATAAGATATAAAGGTGCAAATGAAATATTGGTGGTTTGACATATTTTATAAGAAATCCTTGCACCTTAAAAAAAAACGTCTATAAACCACAAGCAGATCACTAAGTTCGTTCGCTTCAACTCAGCTTATTAGAAGTTCACGGCGAGGATTTTTAATTAATTAAAGGAATAAATAATGGCATTTAGAGAAACGAATTCAGAAGGAAAACCAATCATCAAATTAACCGATGCCGAACGTTACGAGTTTGACCTCAAAGGTTGGCTGGTCGTTCCAGGCGTTCTGGATGAAGACGAAATTCCGCCCATGCTTGAGCATGCGCGTAAATTGAAGTTCGAGCTCGATACTGTTGAGCCTAAATACCATACCACTATTTCGGGGCCATTGGAAGCACTTTGTGATCACCCCAGAGTAGTTGGCTTTATGCAGGAGTTTCTTGGTTCAGAAGGTCTGGGCAGCGAAGGCGATGATGGTGGCTATAGCTTTCGCATGGAATACAGTTTTATGGGCTGGCGTTTAAGATCAATTGCCAGGGATGGTTGGAGTCCGCATGCCGGAAAAAGTCCAACACCACGGCGTGGTCACGACCATCTCTTAAATTACCATAGCACACCTGGCAATGCCTTTTCAGGCTTTGTTCAAGCGGTGTGGGAATTGAATCCAGTCGAATATGGCCACGGTACTCATTTCCTATCCGGCAGTCACAAAGCCTGTTTTGAACGACCCGATGAAGTGACGGAAGATCGCAAACATCCGCTTTGGGGAACCTATGAATGTCCTGCAGGTTCCATTGTATTCTTTTCCGAAACTACATGCCACAGTGGCGCCAAATGGGATAATCAACACCATGATCGCTGTGCGATCTTCAATACCTACAACAGTGTATTTTGTCGCTATCATAATTGGGAACCGCATGATGATCACCTCGCTGAAATGAATCCAGTGAGACGCTCTCTGTTCAGACCCATCTGTGTCGAATGGAATACCATGGGCCAAGATGTACCTGAAGATGTTGCTACACCACGACGCGGGTTTTGAGAAGTAGGCCGGGCTCTCCGAGCGCGGTCATTCCCCAAGCTCTTTACGAAGTAAAAGCGTAAGATTCTAATTATTATGATCAGTATTGCGTTAATGGTCGCGTTCGGAGACCCCGACCTACTTTAAATGAAACCTGTCGCCGACAGGTTTAGTATAATGTCTCTACCATTCGGCGACTGGTAGCTACTGAATGGATGACAAATTAATTTGCAACGATTAGAATTCTAAAACATAAAGGTTAACTATGAATCCATGGACGATTAAATCAGACACGCCTACGATTGCACCGGGACAAATTCAACTCGAGTATGATTCGCATGCAGCAGGCGCTGCCCATGTCATTGTTCGGGGTGATGAGTACCTCATGACTTACTGGGGTATCGCAGAGAATAAATATTATATTTTAAGTGCCACTTCGCCTATTGATGACCCAAACAATTGGACCGCTGTTAAAGGCCCATTGCTATCGCCACAGCCCGGTTCCAAATACAATTGCCAGGGTCCGAGTTTTCCATTTCTATTGCCGGTGACGGAAGATTATCACTTGCTTTATTATACAGGCTGGGGCACACGGGATGATGGGAAACTACCAAACACAATGGGCGTTGCCGAATCGCATGATGGTGGAAAAACGTTCCAATACATTGATAAACATCCGGTTATTCCTAATGATCAACCCTATGATATGGATGGGGCGGGCAGCCTCTGGGTAATGATAGAAGATGGCCTTTTTCGCATGTGGTATACGTGCATTGGGCATTACTATGATCGACCTGAAGGTGCTGAAACCGGGCATGGCGCTACGATTCCTTCGATTGGTATTGGCTATGCCGAATCGGATGACGGTATCAACTGGCGCAAGCCATTGGATCACCGAGTGGTTGAACCGCGTTTGTTTGGCATAGAGCCCTATGAATATATTTGCTCGAAACCTGCCATCGTAAAAAATGGTGATACCTACACGCTCTGGGTAAATACCTTTGGCACAGCTTACCGCGTACATCGTTTGACGAGTACAGATGGACTAAACTGGGAATGGGGCGAACGCCAGGGACCAGAAGGGGAGCTCTCAACTGGTGAAGCAGGCGCATACGATGGTATTCAACGCTCTTATCCAACAATGGTAGCACATGAAGGAATTTATCGTTGCTGGTTTACTGGAAACGGTTTTGGCAATAGAGGTATGGGTTATGCCGAAAGCAAAATTTAAGGTTTTGGTTTTTCAGCCTTGCCCAAAACTTTTTTATCCAGAACAGCTTTTTTAATTTCCATTACCTTATGGACCATCAGATAACAACGCAAAAGATTGCCACAATTTTTTAAATTACTTTCCGTTGCTGGTCCGCTGGCAAAGTTATTTGTAAAGTGTGCCCCATCTTTCACGATCAGTGAAAGGTACCATTTCTTATTCGGTTGCCGTTTAAGGAATTCGCCATGCACATCGATGATTGGAATCTTCAATTCAGCCGCGAGTTTCTTTAGTCCTGCGTTATATTTGGCGATGTTTCCAATCCTATCCCAACCCATAACTGGCGGTACTGTCTGCACAACGGGTATGGTCCCGTTAGCCATACAGGCGAGATAAATCTTTTTCATGTTTGCTAAAAATGTTTCTGGTGGCACCCGCATTCCCAGGTCATTTGTTCCCAAAAGAATGAGTGCAATTTGAGGATTATGCTCCTTTAATATTTTTGCCAGTGGAGGCAGTCCGTATTTTCCACCTTTCATAAATCCCCCGGAGCGGATGCCAATTTCGGCAGTCCAGCTGCGTCCGCGCGCCTGGTCATCTATAGCCAGCCACCAGCCATTGCTTTTGTCAGTCTTCCCGGCATTCATCCATTTGCTAATTTCTTTTTCTTCTTTGGTTTTGCCCTTACCCATGCGAGCCCAGCGGGTGGATGGATTGGCGTGGGTGATCGAATCGCCTAGAGGAACAACCTTTCCTTCTTTTCCTGTATATTTTTTGGCAACGATTTTCATTGCATCCTGATATGATGGCTTTTGTGCATGTAAGGGTTGAATAATAATAAGACACAAAGTCATTAGAAAAAAATTAGCATTCATGAAAATCTCCAAAGATTAATTTTGGAACACCATATGACCATCAAATGAGATGTCAACAATATAGGTTTCGGGTTGATAATCGAAAACAATTTGTTCCTTAAATATTGAAAACAATATAGCAAGCTTGACGTATAGAAAGTAGCAGGCATCCTATGTATAACTTATGATTATAATTATATAATATGATGGAATTGACCGAAAACTTTCTCTTGCCAGAAGGCGTTTCTTTGCTGGACCGGCTCGATCCAGAACGGTCTGAGCTAAAGACCTGTCGGGATGCGGTAAAAGCTGGCGATTATTCCAAAGCAGAAAAAATCTACATTGCCCACTTCCGCCAAAAAACAATTAACTCTGGTTTATTCAGGCGGTCGGAAGCAAATTTCTATCCCATGTTGCATGGTGAGCGGGATCCGAATTTCGACACAAGAGATGCCGAAAAATCATTGTCCGGATTTTTCTTCGACGGATATGCGAGTGCGCAAATCGAAGGGGAGGTGGATTGGCACAATGCACCTTTGGGTTGTCTGGCCCGTTTCCCAGTCATCAGTCCAGTGATGGAAGCGCATTACCATACGCGCGACCCAAAATATTTGGACTTCGCTCTTAAACATATCGAAGATTATATGAGCGCCTGGCCCATGCAGACCTTTTCCGGTACCAAACCCGCGGAGGGGTGGATTTCTCACTATGAATTCAGTAAACCCTGGTACTGGTGCATGCTTCCTTGTCGGCTGTGGTTTTTTAATTCCATCGTTCAATACATTCGTCAACTGGATGACGTTAGCGATGCGACGCTCATGAGCATGTTGACCCGGCTTTATCAAGAAGGTGCTTATCTTCGCGAACAAATGGAGACCTATGTAAATGCGAATCATAATGGTGGTGCTGCAATGATCGATTCCATGTTACGCTGCTGCCACATTCTCGATGACTTTACACCTTCACAGGACTGGCGGCAATTCGATGCAGAAATGCTGTTCAGATACATTAGGGAAAGCTTCTATAAGGATGGCGTCTTTAAAGAGCTGACACTGAATTACTGGCAGCATGTCTCCTGCCGTATGCAGACCATGGTCGATGAAATGCCGGAGACAGACTTCACTGAAGAACTTAGGGACTATGCCACAGCCATGGTCACGGCTGCAGTCGGTTTACACAAACCCACAGGAGCGCCGCCACCATTCGGTGATCGCGATACCTTCCATACACGTGTCAGTATATATACCGATGCCCTTGAACGCCGTGGCGTTCCCTGGGCAGGGCATGTGCTTGGAGAATCTGTGGCTGAACCGCCGTTTAAAAACTGGCCATTACCGGGGCAGGATGCCTGGTGTGGTTATTACACCATGCGCAATGACTGGTCTGAACAGGCGAACTATATGGCCATCGACGGCGGAGCCTGGGGAACGGATCATAAACACGGCGATAAACTCAGTTTCGTTGTGAGCTCCGGTGGCGCTGACTTTCTCATTGATCCATCGTCAACCACCTATGCCGCCAGCGAGCCAGATACCTTTATCTCTCTGCTGCAACCGGGCTTCCTTCATAACAGCATCACCATTGATGGGGTGGATGTATTTATTAACAGTCCACTTGTTACAGACAAGCCGCTCACCAACCCATGGATACAAGAAGATAACTATGTGCTATTCGCATCTGACTATTGTTTCGAACCAGTTAAGCCGGTGCGTTGGGAACGTCGGGTGCTTTTTGTAAATGGATCCTATTGGCTCGTTCAAGATGTCATTACCGGCGATTTGGATACAGCGATGATCGAACAAAATTTTCAATTCGATGCGGAAATAGAGGTGAGCATCGATGATCAAACTATTCATGCTACTGCTGAAAACGGATCACAGCTAAGTGTAGTTCCTCTCATGGGCGATCTGCAAGCAGTAATAAGTATTGGTGATCGAAAGCCGCACAAAACATGGTGGCCACGTGGCGAGAAAGAAACGGATGTACTCTATCATGAAGATGGCAATGATCAGCAACATGGGCGAGGGTGGACGGGTCGGCTTAGCCATAAACTGATACCAGCTCCGGCAGTGACTTATACAGGACAAGCCACTCTGCCATTGGTCTTGACTGTGGCGATTATTCCTGGCGATGTGAAGCCAAAAATTACATCTGAACAGGACGGTGATGAAACAGTCTGGCACCTGCCTTACAAAGGCGGGTCACTGTTGGGGCGAACATCTTTGGGCGGCTTTGAAAATATTACTGTTCAGTAGGCCGGGTTGCTGAGTTTGTGTGAAAAACATGCTTCAAATGCCGAGCTGGGGCTCAGCGTTCCCAGGGGCGAACGCCTGCGGATCAACTTTGTGCTAGTCGCGTTCGGAGACCCCGACGTTGAACGCCTTCGGCTCAGCATTCCATGCTGTCTTTGTCTTCGACTGCTCTAAAATTAACCATTCACAATTCTCATTTTTCCTCGACAAATGACGCTTGCCTGAGGGGCAATGTGTGGTACATTCCCGTGAACTTAACTAAACTAGAGGAATTCTTATGAAAACGAGCGGATCAGGCGAATTTACATTTGCACTTAGAGATGATTTATACAGCCTACCAGATGCTGTAAAGGAAAACGAAGTAAAACTACATGGTGGATTTGCCATCGATAACAGACCTGACAAGGGCCAACTTTACTATGGTATGCCAGGTAGCGGAATTCTGCGCGTAGAGTCAGACCTTAAATCTCAAGAACTAATTACACTACCTGATAACCTCGGTGAATATAACTTTCATTCCACAAAGATTGCTTCACTCAATGGACAAGAGCGTCTTATCTTATCTGCAGAAGGGAACCAAAAAGTTCTCTTGGTCGATCTGGAAGGATCTGTAGATATGATTCTTACCCGTCCGGAATTTGATGAGTATAAAAGTGAAGATGTTAACTACCTGCCTACTGATACTGTATTGGTCGATGATGTTCTTTATATCGCTGACGGTTATGGCGCCAACTACATTAGCTCAAATAGTTTAGTCGATCAAAGTTGGAAAGGTATCTTTGGCGGTATTGCTGCTGATGCCAATGACGATGGCAAATTTTCCACAGCTCATGGTATTAATTACAATCCCGTACATAAGCATCTGGATATTTGTGACAGACCAAATTCACGAATTCAGGCGCATGATGTAGACGGTGGATTTTTAGGTTCTTATAAAATGCCTTCCGGATCATTCCTGTGTGGTATCAATTATTTTGAATCACAAGAAAGATGGTATGCTGTGATTGGTTGTCTGCAAGATCCTGAAGTTGGTGAAGGTCGTCCAGCACCGGTTATCGAAAAATTACCGGGATACGATAACGTGATATTGGCTAGCGCTCATTATCGGAATGGTGTTTTATTGGCTCCTGCTACTGCTGAGATGGTTAAGGAGATGGTTTTATCAGGTTAAAGGTTAGAGATCAAAGGTCAAAGATTAAAAATCAACATCAATAATTCGACGATATTGTAATCGCTATCCTATTAATAAAAATCACCTTAAAATACTATTAGCACGGGAGGTGAAAACCCATGAGCCAAAGTATTGAAGATGGAGTACGGTGGACAACAGCAGATATTGAATTGCTCCCAGATAACGGTAATCGCTACGAAATCATTGATGGGGAATTATTCGTGGCTAGAGCACCACATTGGAGACACCAAAAAGTCATCGGTTCAGTTTTTACCGTTCTTGATGACTGGTCGGAACAGAACCAGTCTGGACAAGCGATTCCCACTCCCGGAGTTATCTTTACTGATGCTGATAACGTAATTCCCGATGTGGTTTGGGTAAGTAAAGAACGTCTCCCCGCTTTAGTTGACGATGCTGGACATTTAACTGGAGCACCAGATTTAGTTGTTGAAGTACTTTCTGAAGGAGTTGTAAATCAACGTCGTGACAGAGAAGCGAAGTTAAAATTATACGCTTTTAGAGGAGTGCAAGAATATTGGATTTTAGATTGGCGATTGCAGCAAGTTGAAGTTTACAGACGTGATAAAGCTCAACTCAAGCTTGTTGTCACTTTACTCAGTTCTGATGAGCTAACTTCACCATTGCTTCCAAATTTGACTTTTCCTGTAGCGAGGTTGTTTCGTTAGCTTTAAAGGTAAAAATAAGTTTTCTTGTATTGCTTAATGGGTGAATGCTTACTCTTATATCGTTTCAGGAACTGATGCGTATAGCCGTTCCTGCTCGGAAGAGGTTAAAACAGCCACTCGTTGCAGCGATACGCTTAATGCTAAAGAAGGTGACAAGCAATCCGTGTTATTACGTATGAGCTCCGCTGCACTCAGATAATTGTTTTGTTCTCAAAGGTGTAGGTGATAGAGCAACAAGTTCAATTTCTCCGTTGGCATTACGTATAAAACCAGTTGCTTCTATGATTGATTTTTGTTGGTTATCGTAATTAGCATTATTAGTTTGAAATGAAGTATTAGATGATATTTTTTCTTCGGAATTTAAATCAAATAACTGAATTAAGACTTGATTTCCATTAAACAAGTTACTGGGGTTTTGTGGTAATCCACCCCTTCCCGATATAATAAATTTCTGTTCTGCATAAGCTCTACAACCATCTTTAACTTGAGTCGTATTTTCAAAATTAGATGGTAGTTTAACTAAATTATTAACAGGATTAAAGTCAAGCTGTTGTAATACTACTTGTCCACTAATACCAAACTTAGAACTTGCATTAATATCGCTTTCATTAGTCAATTGCTCGCGGAATTGTAAACCAAAAAGACCTTGAGTTTTTATATTGATATTGCCACCGTTCCCTCTTACCGCACTGGCAATGATATCGCTGTTTTCAAAACCTGCGATAACGGGAGAATCAATCGTAATATTACCACCATTACCCGTTCTTGATGACCTAGCATTTATAATGCTACGGTTTTGTAATATTAGGTCAGATTTTATATTTAAGAAAATATTTCCACCTTCTCCAGATACTGTATCAGCTAATACTATACCCTTATTATCAAGTCGTAAGGAATCCGTATTTACAATTAAACTTCCCCCATCGTTCACTCCTTCATTATTTACAGCAACTATTCCCCCGTTGCTTATCTGAAATTTAGGAGTGTTGATAGTTATATCCCCAGCATTTCCACTGGGTTTATTGGGAAGTCCAAAACTTTGGCGAAAAGCTACAGGTAAAACTGGAACTGATGCACCAATATTACTTGCTATTGGACTATTTGGGCTAATCCCCTTAACTTCTATAGATTCTGAAGCATTAACTGTAACTTTGCCACCATTACCAATATTAACCCTCTTTTATCACTCTAGGCAG
>JABSQK010000354.1 GCA_013215875.1 Lentisphaeria bacterium | reverse complement strand
TTAAAAAAAGGCAATACGAAAATTTCTGTAAGCAGTGACTCTCAAGGGTTGATGTTTGATGCATTTGTATTGACGACTGCAAAAACAGAGCCGAAGGGCATCCATATTTTTGCTGGAGAAAAACCAGTTACACCGTCAGGGTTGGCAGTAAAAGAGTCTGGCAAAGGGCTTGTACGTCTGCAATGGAAAGCCATAAGTGATCCTAAAATTCAATACGTTAATATTTATTCTTCTAACAAGGCAACTATTAGACACTCGCAGCGCAACCGTATCGCCAGTGTACCAGCAAATGAAACGAACTGGCTGGATTGGGGATTGGCGCCGGGTCGCATGAACTTTTATATAATAACGACTGTCGATTGGGATGGACGCGAATCAAAACCAACAAAAATAATTAAGGCCATTCCCTGAAATGATAGGTTTTCATGTAGACGGCTTGTCTATAGAATTGCGCACGAAAAAATTTCAGGCGCGATTTCACGGGGCTGACCTTTACGAACTCATCGATAGTGATGAGCATAGTCTCATTGATCACGTACCTGGCAATGGTCCTGCACCCATCGAACTTACTTTTATGGGCGATGAAACACATTCAATCGGCAATGGCCAGGATTGCCAGATCACCGTAAAACAATTAAGCCCTTTCTTAGTGCATATTTATTTAGATGACCCTGAGGGAGATGTAATTGTTCGGCTCAGTTTGGATGATGAATCTCGCTTGCATGTTGAACCCTCTGCAAGCTGCCTGCGCATGGGTCTTGCCGCGGTGCGTTGGAACCTTGCTGGAATTTCGCCGGACTGCAAGCTCGTAGCACCGCTATATCAGGGCTGTCGCCAATCCTTAGACCATCCACTTATTGCCAATGAATCCTTCAGCTGGCCCTCTGTTTGGGAAGCCCCTCTCGCTGTCTTAGAAGGAAATGGGTCAGGGTTTTATGTTTATAACGATGATTGTGGCTACCGCCCAAAAAACCTTCTGGTCGGGCATGAGAAAGATCCCCACTGTCTGCGCTTCGAGACGCAAGCTCTGGGACCATGGATGCCAAACCAGTCTGTGGGTGGCCAATCCTGGGTACTTGATTGCTTTAAAGGAAGCTGGGAAGACGGGGCCAGTGCTTATAAAGAATGGTTATGGCGGACCAGCGATGCTGAAAAATTGCAATCGAAGCGTCCGGATTGGGTCAACGATATTCGGCTTGCCCTGCAATGGTGTGAGAACGATACGGCTATTTTAGATGCTGTAGCGAAAACGATAGATCCAAAAAAAGTCTTGCTACATATCCCTCACTGGCGTCGGGATGCCTATGATACTAATTATCCAGACTACACGCCAGGCGAAGAGGGCATCGCATTTATTTCCTATGCCCAGAAAAAAGGTTTTCATGTCATGCCTCATTTCAATTACTTTGCTGCAGATCCAGCCCATCCTCTTTTCCCACAGTTTCAGCCCTATATTTTGAGCAGTATCACCAGCGGTCGATTAATGGGCTGGCGCTACGATCAGAAAAATAATCGCTTTCCTCCACTGCCTCAAACTGCTGGTGCTCTATGCCGGTTTCCTGACGAAAAAACGATGGCCTATATTCATCCTGGACTAAGTCTCTGGCGCCGAACACTAACAGCAAATATTTCCACTGCTGTCAATCAATTAGATTTATCCGCGCTGTTTGTTGATCAAACACTTTGTGTATTTAATGTGAATAATGCGATTGTTGAAAATATGACAATGGCCGAAGGCCTGTTATCTTTACTCAATGATTTAGCGGAATTGGCTGGACCTCCGGCGATAGGTGGTGAGGGTCGAAATGAATTGAATATGCGGTATCAATCATTTGCACAAACGCATCTTTTTAACAGCCATCATGGAAATTGTAAATATTTTGAAGAACTGGATCCCGTACCTATTGGGGATTATCTATTTGGTGAGCTTTGTCGCAGTATGGCCTATGGTAATAATTCTGGAAAAGATGATGCGAGTAAGTTGCGTCTGGAAACCCATGAGAAACTTAATGCTCTGCCAAGTTTAGCAATAAGTGAAATTAATCAGATTTTAAAACCCAATCCTGCATTTAAACAGGTGCTAGATAGAGCTTTGGCATAAACAAAAAGGAAATAAATTATGAGAAAATATCTAATCATTCATTTACTAAGTTTACTAATTTTGCAGCCAGTTGTTTTGGGTGATCCTGAAAAAAAAGAATCTGTTCCATCGATTCAGATAGGCAAAATTACTGATACTAAAAAAATTGTCATCGACGGGGATCTAAAAGACTGGGTTGCTGTACCATCAGTTTACTTACCCCTGCGTCCTAGCGTAAGCATCATACCTAGAGCCCGCGGTGCTTTTTTTGGAGAGAAAGATTTATCCGCTTCATTTAATTTGCTCTGGGATGAAACGGCTATCACAGTCGCAATAACTGTCAACGATGAACGATTTGTTGTCATTGATAAAGATCCCAACAATATCTGGATGAATGACAGTGTGGAATTGTTTTTTGACTTTGACTGGCAGGCGGATCGCCAGACTGCAAAGTTCAACGACGATGATGTGCAGTATCTACTTTCACCACTAGCTGCTTTTGGTCAGGGAAAAGATACTTGGTTTTCACCACAGAAAGGTGTTGAAAAAATTACCTTTAAGTCAAAGCGAATACCAGGTGGTTATACCATCGAAGCACGCATTCCTGTTCCTAAAAAATATCGCCAGCACTTGAAACAGGGCGGGATCATTGGATTTAATCTGGGGGTTAATGATACGGATTGGGCGTTGGCCGGTGGCAATGCCTGGGAGAGTCAGCATCGCTGGTGCAATCGCGGCAAACCAAATAAAGATGCCCGCTCGCGAAATAAAATAGTATTGTCAGATAAAGCAGGTTTGGATTTAGATTCGCGGCTTACTATCGGTACGCTGAATGATTATTGCCTGGCCGGAAAAGCATTGTCTGTTCAGGTAGCAGCAGGAATCCCAATGGATGGATATGACATGGATATAAACCTCCATCTGGCAAATAATGCCAAACCAGTGAGAGTCCCATTACTAAAAAATAAAACGTTGAAAATAGGCCGGCAATTGATCTCAGTGCCCATTCCCGATGGACATACTGGGAATGCTACATTGGAATTTTTGATAAAGAAAAATAAGAAAATTGTATTGAAAATCACTCAGCCCATTCGGGTAGAGAAATTGCTGAATCAATTTCGCAGTATTTTACCCAAGGGACATATTTCTGACAAAGCGGTATTTAAGAAATGGCAAATCATTGATTGGAAATCCAAACATCATAAGGGACAGATTTTAATTTCTCACCGTGAAGCGGGTGTGCCAGCTTTATCTATTCCTTTAAATGTAAGCGGCTGGCATGCGGTATCAATTGGTTTCTGGATGCATGACTGGGCGGCCATGCATGCCGGTGGTGATGTAACGGAGCGTTTAAAGTTACGCCTGACCGGCGACAAAAACTGGTGGACCAGTGCCATGCACAAAAACCCAGATGGTTTCCCGGCATCTGAACTGCACTTCGAAGAACAGTTTCTTTTTATGGCAGATCTTACAGGAAAAAATTTGGAGATTGCCCACGACAATGGTACCGCTGGTGTCGGATTTATTCGTTTGATTCCTTTAAGCTCTGCTCAAATAAAGCAGGCCAAGTCCAAAGACGTGATCACCTGGAATATTACCAATGATGGGCATTCGAAATATTTTGAGAATTGGAAAACGCCAGTGGAAAAAATGATTCATGATTGGATCGACCCGTATCCAGGAACTATTTTTAAAGAACATAGCCAAGGAATTATTCTGAGCGATACGGTGAACTATCCATCGAAAGTTGCCGGCCGCTTTGGGGATACTAAAATTGCTGGTCCTATGGTACGTCCCATTGATCGAAAAATCTGGGATAATATTGGAAAGTTTTTAAATGCTGGTCATGATCCCATGAAGATGATCCGTCAGCGAACCCGGAAGCAGAAAAAGGATTTGTGGTTTTATCTGCGCACCCAGGCCTGGACTCTGGAAGCACCCTATGCCGGTACATTCCCCTCGCCTTTCTACTATAAGAATCCCCAGTGGCGCTGTAAAACGAGGGATGACCGTTCTCTGGCCCATATGAGCTGGGCGTTTCCGGAGGTGCGTCAGTATCTGATTAATATTCTAAAAGAACTTGCCGCTTATGATCCCGAGGGTATCAACATTATGTTCAACCGTGGTGGCCCATTAAGTTTTTTTGAAGCGCCGGTACTGGCTGACTTTAAAAAGAAATACGGCAAAGATATTCGTAATGCCAATTACCGATCCAAAGAAGTTTTTGAAATCCGCAAAATCTATACGACACTGTTTCTTCAAGAGTTACGGCAGGCCCTGAAAAAAATGGGTAAGCAGAAAGTGAAAATTTCCGTCACTACTTTTCAGACTGAATCCTTGAATCTTGAATATGGTCTGGATCTAAAGGCCTGGGCAAAATCGGGTCTGGTCGACCGGATACAACCCTTTCTTTGGGAACCGAAAACATACGACCAGGTGGTTTATCATACGATTGATCTTAACTATTATAAACGCGTCGTAGCTGGAACAAAATGCAAGCTGGTGCCATTTGGCTATAACAATAATCTGGACAAGGCTAAACTTCCACGTGATGCGCGTCGCTCAGTATTAAAGTACTATCGCCAAGGGTTTAAGCAGCTATGCGGCTGGGATATGAGCTATGAAACAATCCCTCTCGATTTGATGTATCCGGGCAAGCTGGAAGTCTGGGATGCCATTTCAAATCCATTGCCAATACGAAAAATTATCACCCTGGATGGCATGGCCCTGGATGTCTCCTCACCCCATTATGGAATGTAAGAAATGAAATTATACCAGCAAACAGAAAACTGTTCAGACTTTGATATAAGCTTAGATGGCGATAGCTCACCATCATTCCGGGTTCTCCTGCCGGAACATATAGAGGGTGCAGGTCTTGAGACTCGATTTGTGCATACCCATCCCGGAACTTGGGCAACAGATGGACAGCAGACTAGTGGTCGCCTTGAGTTGGAGGGTCGCGTACGAGTAGATATTGAAATTCACTGCACAGAGAATCTTGCTGCAATTACCATGTCGCTGAGCAATCTTACGAATGAGACAATGACGAACTTAAGTGCAAATATCTGCACCGCAGTGAATCATCTACCCAGCGAGTCACCACCGGATTGGTCAAACCGCCGCTTTATTCCCGATGAAATTCCGCTGGACCGATTTGAACAGGGAGACTATTGGTTTGAGCAGCATACACCCAATCGCTTGTTTGCATTGACTGGCACCGACTGGGTACACATGCACCCGAATCCAGCAGAACCAGTAGGGATGGATAGGCCTCGTTTCGCTTTTAATCCCAGTGAGCAAGCCAATGCACAAGCCTGTGCTGTGGAATCGCTAGATGGTAGTGAATGGTTTTACCAGGCTTGGAACAGGCCCTGTTACTATTGTACCCCGTGCTGCGGAAATGGTTGTATGCATTTGGTCGTCTGCATTGCCGACAGTTTGGAGCCTGGGGAAAGCGTTACATTGAAGGGCTGGATTGGCAGCAATACCGGTAATCAAAATGATCTTAGCAAACACATTAACGGATTAGATTAAAGCTTTTTAATCCAACTCGATTAATTCTACTTCCTCGTCAATTTCTACTTCTTTGGGTTTTGGTATATCCAAAGTGGTCATCATATATGGAAAGCGATCCAGGACCATACCCCAGAGGTGATAGATTTTGTTGGGTGTTAACTCTCCAAATACACTGAGGCGATTCCACAAATCGAGGTAGGGAATATTTCTCGCACCGCCAACCATGCCATCGGCAAGGCTTATAGCTTTCAGGCCCTTGGGCTTTTTACCCACAGCCAACCAGATTTTGCGATTTATTCGCTTCGGCCATTTCTCATCCTTATTCCACTCATATGTGAAAGCGGCAGATTTTCCTTCGTAGAATCTGGCGTAGGCATCGCCTTGCGAAAACTTGCCATTGAGCATGGCAGTGGCGGCCCGGGCAATACGGGAACGCGCTTGTTTACCCTGGTCGGAATTCGGATCGCAGGTTAATTCGAAATACTTTAAAGATAAAGGACGAACACTGACATCGGTGAAAGCGTATGTATGCACATTACTAAATTTATAATCGAGGGTCCAGCCATGAGTTTTTAATTTTGCAGGATTATCGATGGCGGCAAGCGCATGAAAATACAAGCGTTGGGAATGTTGACCTGCCAGTTTCCACTTATATCTCCAAGCACGATTCTTCATCGACTGAAAGCGCAACAGGCGTTCGGCTTTCTTTTGTTCATAGAGTGGATCAAATTTTTGTTCTGCAGCAAAAAGCTCTGCCGACAAGGCCAGTGAGCCAGCTACAGTACATGACTTTTCCGAGCTTTGGAAAACCCATTCGTAAACAGTTCCTTCAACGATGACATCGAGTACCCGGGGTTCGCCAGTGAGATGGTAGTAAAAGAAACGGCCAAAGGCATCGCTACCACGAGTGGAATGGTAGCCACCCCAGGATTGTTCGTTATGTCTACGGGATGCGCCTATGGTTGGTTTGGCATTGGGGCTGGCACCGCGCACGGAATGATCGTTTTCCGCATGAATAGTCACCACATCCATCACGTAATTCATTTTACGCTCGGCAAAATCGAAGTAGTCCGTATTGCCGCTTCTGAAATAATGCAGCAAAATATTTCCAGCCAGTCCGCCATCATTCATATACCAGCCGGAATACCCCCGGCACATCCAGGCATTTTTTCCAGCGGCGAATCCGGGCCGGGCCCAATTAAATTCCATCAATGAGCCACCATCATTAAACAAGCCATACCACTTATATTGATCCGGCGAACGTATGATCCAATAGAGTGATGCTTCAATTAAACCTTCATATTCAGGGAATGCTTCAGGACTAAAGGGCAGTACAGGGCCAAATACCCCAGACTTTAAATACACATCAGGGGAGGCTTGCAGTAAAAGTCGTTTTTCAATGCGCTTCTTTAGATCAGCACCAGAGGTCTTTCCTGAAAAATCAAAGTAGAGTCGCTCGGTTGTAGCTGTGCCTTCCGCCTGGCCGTGCACACTTTCGATTCGCTGATTTAATTGGTGTTTGGTGAATCGTTTCGCCGGCGCATCACGGTAATTTCGTAAATCGGCAACCATGTCTGTCGACGATGGCCACATATAATACGTGATGCCGGTTTTATCCACACGAAGCTCCTTGGGAAATCGCTGGTGAAAGCGGTATGCCGCAACGCTGATTTTTTTGCCACCCATTATGATATCTGCCCAGCCTGAATCTTTGGGAGCCGCCATTTTTTTCTTATTCACCATCACGTATGTCTCAACTGCTTTCACCTGGTTGATCGGTATCCGGTCTACCTTTACATCTGATTTCGTAGCAATAACACTTACCCGCGAACCCTTCACCATTTCATCATCATTCATTTTGGCGCCAGTGGCTCTTCCGGGAAATCTCAACAGAGAATTACTGAGAAAGTTTGTCCGGGCATCTGCTTCCCAGATCATTGTCCATTCAACCTTCATTTCGGAACTATTGCGATAGAGATAAAAGCGCAGAACAAAACCGCATTTCCGAATATCTTTAGAATCGTACAACCCTCCTTCATAGCGCAGAATATATCGAAACGGCGTTCGTTCATCGACATGACAGCTTTCGATCTTGGCTTTGCAAGTCACTGTGTCGGCTTCCAGATTCCGGGGACGCAACCAGTTTTCTTCATCAGTGAATTTGGGGCCCTTATTATCCAATTCGATAAGCATCTGTGCCTTACCATTCGCTTTGATAACTGTTCGTCCATTCGCTAATAATGACTGAATAAAGGCATTACCCTGTTTTAGAAATTTTATTTTTAATTTACCATTATCTACGATCAGTGCGTCTTCTGTATCTTTCTCTTTCCAGGGATTCTTTAGAGTCGTTTTTTTCTCAACCGTGGTTAATTTTAATTTTAGGGATTCTTGTGCTTTGAGTGAAACCTGAGTTTGCAACTGCAGCCATTTTACTGATCCATCATACCAGCTGGCGGTTACCCGTGTATGAAGAGGGAGGGTTTTTCCATCGCTATCAATTAAACTCACGTTCGATTCTTTTAATTTACCCACTGGAAAAGGAATACCACTTACCACCACGGCTCGCTTTTGATCTGCATTGCTGCGATTCTTTATGGTCAAGGCAATATCGTCGGCATTCAGGCAAAACCCGTAACTAAATAATAGAGTAAATAGTGAAATTTTTCTTGTCATATACCTTTTCCCGAGCTATTAGTATTTAAGTCAATTGTGCAGTCAACGGATTGTCCGCTGCAACTGGTATAAAATAAGTACCGTTGGCAATGATTCAAGTTAATTTAATAAAATAAATTATATTGAGCGATTATTCA
The DNA here is from genome assembly GCA_013215875.1 of Lentisphaeria bacterium. GTDB lineage: Bacteria > Verrucomicrobiota > Lentisphaeria > JABSQK01 > JABSQK01 > JABSQK01. Next base: position 2,814 of record JABSQK010000354.1, on the reverse strand, counting down.
ATAAATAATCTGTAAATGAGTATTTTTCAGTTGTATTTGAGGTTAAATACATTAATTTAAATAATTAAATTAATGTACATAAAAAGGTGAATTATTATGGGAATTAGTCTTGGTCTTGTTGGTTTGGGCATGTTTGGAGGGGCATTTGCGGACATGTTTATGAGTCATCCCAATGTGGATCGAATCGCTTTGTGCGATCGTGAAGTGGATCGTATGGATGTATTTGCCAACAAGGATATATGGCAGAATAAATTTAATCGAAAAGATATGTATGAATCATTGGATGATATTTTGCAGACCGACTTGGATGCCATTGTTCTGATTACCCAACCCTGGCTGCATGCCGAGCAGGCTGTAAAAACGATGGAAGCTGGCAAACACGTTTATAGTGCAGTACCCATTGTCAGTATTCCAGATGGTGATGAAATTCTGGACTGGTGTGACAAAGTAGTAGAAACATCGCGGCGTACCGGCTTGCGTTATATGCTGGGTGAAACCAGTTACTACCGGGCCAATGCCATGTTCTGCCGGCGCAAAGCAGCCGACGGATTATTCGGCAATTTTGTGTATGCCGAAGGGGAATATTTTCATGATGTCGACCATCCCTACTGTAATTTGCGGGGTGTGGCTGAGTCCCGGATGGCTAGCAAGGCGGGGCAGGAGTGGCTTGAATATAAAAAGAAATATGACCAACGGGGAATTCTGACCGGCCCCATGCACTATCCGACCCATTCGACCTGCGGACCTGTTAGTGTGATGAATGCACACGCCAAAAAAGTGACCTGCTATGGCTACAAAAATCAAACGAACGATCCTTTTTCAAGCGATGTTTCTTTTTCAAATGAAACTGCACTTTTTGAAATGAGTAACGGAGCCACTATTCGCATTCTGGAATTCAGAGAATGTGGCGGCCATATAGGAAATGAAGAAGAGACCTTTCGCATCGTTGGTACTAAAGGAACTTACACGGACAATAAATGGATGTGTAATTTTCGTGATGCAGCACCCGAAGATGTTGCAGCACGTAAGGCTCTGGCGCAACGCTATGAAAATCAGTCCCTGACGGATGAGGACATGCGCGATCCACTTCCGGAAGAAGTGGCAAAAGCTTTCGGCGAAGCCTGCGCTCATCAACGGGATGCAGAAGGCGATTTCACTCCCACTGGCCATGGTGGTTCGCACCCGTACCTTGTTCATGAATTCGTAGATGCCATAGTCAATAACCGGCAACCGGCAATCAATGCCTGGGAAGCGTGTCGCTACATGGCTATGGGTGTCATGGCCCACAAGTCCGCATTGAAAGACGGTGAACGTTTGGATGTGCCAGACTGGGGTGATGCACCAGAGTAATATTGCTCGAGCAGCAATCTGGAATAACACGCATCCGTGCTGGACAAAGACCTAGCACCAATTAGATTTTCAATAATAAAAAAAGGAATAGAAATGACTTTCAACGGTGTAAATATGTCCCTGGGCAATATAATGAAATTGTCCGATGCGCAAACACGATCTATTACAGCTGAAAATGTTTATGGCGAAAAAGGCAAAGGCGGCATGGCCGAATTGGTTGATCAAGTACAGCCTGAAGTCGAGAAGATTGGCCAGCCATGGAACCCGAGCGACTGTGCAAGAGACCTGGGCCAAAAATGGAAAGTGCGTCCCGCCATAACCCTTCGTGAAGAGGATACGACAACCTTAATGGATGTGGATGGCCCTGGGGTCATTCAGCATATCTGGATCACCGTACATAACGATTATTGTCGTGATTTAATTCTCCGTTGTTACTGGGATGGGGAAGAAACCCCTAGTGTCGAAGCACCGCTTGGTGACTTCTTCTGCAACAGCTGGAAGGCGCGGGTAAATATTCTTGCCCAACCGATAAATGTAAATCCCGAAGGTGGTTTCAATTGTTATTTCCCCATGCCCTTTCGAAAGCATGCACGTATCACGATTGAAAATCGCAATAAAAAATATGTAACAGGATTTTATTATGCGATCAATTATCAACTGACTGAAATCGAAGATGACGATGCGTATTTTCATGCGCAGTTTCGCCGCACAAATCCATTGGCTTATAAGGATGATTACACCATCCTTGATGGTGTAAAAGGCAAAGGGCAATTTGCCGGAGTGTATATGGCCTGGCAGCAGAACTCCGCCGGTTGGTGGGGCGAGGGCGAGATAAAATTCTTTCTCGATGGCGATGATGAATTCCCGACAATTTGTGGCACTGGGACGGAAGATTATTTTGGCGGCGCCTGGGGATTTACCACAAACTTCTCTGCACCGTATCTGGGTTATCCCCAAGGCGGCTGCGATGGCCGTACGGGAAACCGCCATGGGCTTTACCGCTTCCACATTATGGATCCGATTCGTTTTCACGAGGATTTGAAAGTGACTATGCAAGCCATTGGCTGGCGCAGTGAAGAGCGTTATTTACCACTGCAGGATGATATCTCGTCTGTGGCCTATTGGTATCAGCGCGAACCGCATGCACCATTTCCAGAGCTCGGCGATAGGGATGCGTTGGAAATTATCTAGGAATAGCGAAATAGAGTCGAAGCAGAGCTTACGATGCCCAGTAATGAAATGAAATGGAAACGGAACTGTCAGTGACAGTGAATTAATTAGAATTCTACCGCAGCCACTAATTTAGCTACATCATTCACGGTAAATAGCGGGTAGACGACAAGTAGCTACGAAACTATGATCTATGAATGATGAACGATGAACTATGAACTATGAACTATGAACTATGAACTATGAACTATGAACTATGAACTATGAACTATGAACTATGAACTATGAACTATG
>JABSQK010000353.1 GCA_013215875.1 Lentisphaeria bacterium | reverse complement strand
CCGCATGGTTATGCTGCTCACAGGTGCAGATTCTATTCGCGATGTAATTGCTTTTCCAAAAACGACAAAAGCAGCCTGCTTGATGACAAATTCACCGAGTGATGTAGATGATGATCAACTCGATGATTTGGCAATTATGATAAAGCCTATAAAGTCTTAATTTATCCCATAATTGAGGGGATTGCAGGCATTAGAGTCTGCTTGCAGGGGCTAGTCATTTCAAATTTAAACTAGTATTTTCACTTTATTTGATATAAGTTAAATCATGGGACATACGGAAATTTACTGTTTAACAACATGGTAATGGGCTAAATCATGAGTCGTAAGAAAGGCATATTAAATGATATCATCATGTATGGTATCATGTTATTGATAATAGGCGGTGCTGTATACTACTTCTTAGGCGATAAAATTAACCAGCATGTTGCATTAAAAGATGTTACGATCCAATATGAGATGGAAACCAAAGCCAATTATGAATTGTCCGTTCGCAAAGTAATTAATAAATCCGACTTGTGGTTGAGTTATTATAAGGATAAATCACCTGAGTTTAAAATTACCGTAGATTTCAAACGGAAAAAGCCCAGTAAAAATGAAATGCGGACGTCAGAAAATAGTAAGACTATATCTCCCGGTCATCTGATAACTTTCATTAAAATCTACGATAGAAAATTAAAAAAAAGGATTTATCAGGAAACATATAAGCGTACCTTAAACTCGTTTATATTAAAGGAATTGGGAGATACGGTTTCAAATAAGCGTCTTACTAAATGCTTTGTAGATGAAGAAAAGAAGGTAATCAAACATTATCTACCCAGTTACATGAATGTCGCTTGCATGAATATAATGAGGCGTGTAAAAGAGAAAAAAATGTATGCTGTGATTATTGCTCAGCACCTGGACAGTAAAGAAAAGGTTGAATCCGATGCAGCTGCTAGGGCTCTGTGCAAAATCAAGAATAAGAATTCGAAAGTCATTCAGATTACAAAAAAGGCAAGTAATTCACAGCTTAAACACGTGGCAGAAAACTCCAAAAAAGTCCTTAAATGCCTAAAATAAAAGCCGCTTGATTTTCATTAGATTAGGCGCTTAAAAGAATCTCCGGATCATTTGTCAATGAAGCATATTCCTTTTGTTCAATTTCACGTGAGCGGCGCACGATTGAACATAATAGACCGATACAGATCCAGGTAACCATCATACTTGAGCCACCATAGCTAATTAATGGTGCAGTCACTCCGGTTGTAGGAACAAAACCACTTACCACGGAAATATTTAAAAAGGCATGCATACCGATAGAGAAGCCTATCCCCATGGCGAGTAACGATCCCTGCCTGTCCGGGGCCAATACTGCAATCATAAATGCCGAACCAACTAAAAGCAAATAGACCATAATTACAGTCATCATACCTGTATAACCTGTTTCTTCTCCCACGATCGACATAATGAAGTCTGTATGTGATTCAGGAAGATAAGCTTGTTTCATACGGCTTTGATTAAAGCCAAGGCCATATTTAGCGCCTGAGCCCAAGGCCAGATGGGAATTATACAATTGATAGCCGCTTGTTTTCCTATATTCTTCAGGGTGTAACCAGGACTGCGTTACCCGCTCCATGCGATTTGTACTCATAGTTAATACCATTGCCACCATGCATACTGACAATGCCCCCAGGATAAAAAAGTATCGAAACTTTACCCCTGCGACAAATAGCATTGCCAATATTACCGAGCCGGTAATCATTGTAATACTCAAGCTTCCTCCCATTAATATTGCCAAGACAACACAACCAACTATCGCAAGTGGATAAATTAAACCCCGTTTGAGTTGTGGAGCCCAGCGCGGATGACGGCCATAATAGCCCGCAAGAAAAATGATAATTGCAACTTTGGCAAATTCACTGGGCTGGATAGTATAGGAACCAAGAAAGAGCCATCTGTATGCACCATTTACACTGCGAACCAGAGGAAGGCCTTCTACAACTGCTGGATTTTGCATGGATACGAGATGGATGATACCAAGATATAAGAGCGGAATAATTGCCACTAAAAGCAGTTTTAATCGTTGTTTACATATCCACCTGTAGTCAATACAGCTAACAATAAAGCCGCAAATAATTGATACCAATATCCACTTCGCTTGTTTAATCAACATTACTTCACCACTGCTTGAAGCAGTAGTGGAATATAGCATGATAATTCCGAAAATGCTTAACGACAAAACTGTAATTAAAAGTACTACTGCTGCCGCACGACGAAAATTATCGCGATATTGATTTAACCAGGTTACTAAAGATGACCCTGGGTCGTTCACAAAACCTCCTAAATTACTTACGAAGAAACTGCAAAATAAAGACAATCCAACACATAGGTCAATCAGATTGTTTTATCTTCTTTGCAGATTCCTGCCTCCTGCTCTTAATAGTCACAGAAATTGAAGCTAAATCAAGAAATATTGGAAAATAATTACATAAAAAGATGCAATTAATTCGTTTCATCAAAAAAAACAATAAATTAGTTCGTTTCATCATTGAACATCGCGCAAAAATTGTTAATTATAATTAAACGAACAACGAGCAGAAATAATGTCTTTTGATAAACTAACACGAGTCGAACTTGAAGATGCGGGTGATTTTTTAATTCACAATTTTCCGTTTTCAAATAGTGTCGATATCGTCATTCAGACCGGATCCGGACAAAATCTAGCCAGTATACTCGATGAGGAATGGAACCGGGTCGCTCTCCAGGAAATGCCCCATTTACCCAGCGAAGAATCCCTCGCAAAACACCAGCTTGAAATCATTTGGGGCGTAACGAATAATCTACGTGTTCTCATCTTTTCAGGGCGCTATCACTATTATGAAGGTTATGGAAGAATCCCCTGTATATTGCCCATTTGGGCTGCTGCCGATATAGGGGCCCGCCATTTTCTGTTCTGCAATGCAGCGGCTGGTATAAAGGAAGATCTGAGTCCAGGGTCTATCATGGTTTTTGATGACCATGTAAACAACATGGGTGTATCCCCACTTGAAGGCCATCAACATCTCTTGAAAGAACCATTTGTCGATATGAGTACCTGTTATGACGAGAAAATGCAGTCGACATTTATGGCATCGGCAGAACAAATGGACATCGCCCTGCAACGCGGGGTTTATTGGACAAATACCGGACCGCAATTTGAAACTCCCGCAGAGATTAAAATGGCGAAAGCCATGGGTGCCGATGCGGTAGGTATGAGTACTGTGCTTGAATTAACAACAGCGAAAGCACTCGGAGCAAAGGCGATGGCAGTCTCGATGATTCGCAACCGGGCCAGTGGAATAGACGACAGTGGCGATACTGAGATTGAAAGCGATGCAGCAAATAAGGAATTAACCGGTCTCATTCATCACTGGTTAAGCAATGAAGCTGCACATATTTTTTAGGATCAGGAAAGTTTGTTAATTAAAGTCTGAATGCGCTTAGTGACTTCTTCTTTGCCAATAATCTGCAGGGTTTGATTTAAATCCGCTCCCGCATTCGTACCCGTACTCGCCAGGCGCAATGGTAGATTTACTTTACCCGTTTTCACATCTGCAGATTCTGCCACCTGATGCAAACAGTTTTCGATTGCTTCCGCATTTAAAAAATCACAGTCAGCCAATGCCGCAGAAACAGAATTCAGTATTTCAGCCACACCTTCCTTAGCAAGATTTTTATTATAAAGCTTTTCTTCAATTTCAAAATCCGCAGAGAAGAAATAACCCCAGCCCAGTACGTCTGGATAGACCTTGCAACGGCTTTTCATCAACACAGCCACCTGCTGCAATTTTTCGCTATCCTCATACCACGATTCGCCAACCAATGTCTGCTTAGCCCCAGCAAGAAATACATCGTCATCTAATTCATCCATATACTGACCATTTATGTAGTAGAGCTTGGACATATCAAGCTGGGCTGGTGTAGCCTTTACACGTTTAAGAGAAAAAGCAGCAATGAGCTCTTCCCGGCTCATTTTTTCTCGGTCATCACCCGGAGACCAGCCAAGCAGGGCCAAGGCATTCATCAAGGCATCGGCTGTAAATCCTTTTGCTCTGAAATCGCCAACATAGGCATCACCATCACGTTTGGAAAATGGTTTTCCCTGAGCATTTACGATCATTGGCAAATGGGCATAGTGAGGCACTGTATAAGCCAGTGCATTCAACAGAAAGATGTGACGGTAGCTGTTTTCCACATGGTCATCACCCCGGATGATATGGGTAATTTCCTGGTAATTATCATCGCATATGTTTGCCAAATGAAAAACTGGAGAGCCATCACTGCGAACAATGACAAGATCTTTCATGCTATCCAACGGTTTAGCCATTTCGCCTTTCACCAGGTCCTCAAAGAAAATTTCATGGCGGGTAAATTCAGCTTTTACTGCAGAGGGTATCTCGATGGTTTCACCGGCAAGAATTGCATCTATCTTTGCATTCAATTCAAAAATGCATTGCCCATCCGCATCAAATAATTTCAAATCATGAAAACCCGCCAGGCAGGCTTCCTGCGGAACTGCTTTGCCTTTTTTACTAACGACTGAATATTCAAATCCGGAAAAACTGAAGCGACTCGTAGAGTCCGGATGTAAAATCAATTCCTGTTTTCCGGCTTCACGCACAAAGTCAAAATCCGGTGCATTCCATGGAATGCGAAATAACGTTGCTTCACCGCCCTCGCCTTTTGCATATCGATAGGCCTTATTTTCTGTAAGCAGTTGTTCGGCAGCGGCAATGTGTGCATCTGCTCGCTGACTCTGATAAAGCACATCTTCATCTATATCCAGCCCCATCCAATCCATGACTTCGCGTAGTTTGTCAATGGCATCCTGGGTTGACCGTTCACGGTCTGTATCTTCAACACGTAGTAGAAAGCTCCCTCCCTGATTCCTTGCAAACAGCCAGTTAAATATAGCCGCGCGGATATTACCTATATGAACATTCCCGGTTGGGGATGGTGCAAAACGTACTCGAATAGACATAAATATTTCCTTAATAATTAGTTCTTAGATGAGGGGAAAATAAGGTAGTGACAAGCAGCTTCAATGCAAGCTTAACTGATGAATGTCACGCGAGGCACTTCAAAATCATCGTCAGTTCTAAGTGACGAATACTGCAGCAATTCCCCTTTGCAGTAGACAGTTTTATGATTTTATCCAGGCTGGTTAAAAATGAGACTCACCCGATATTCTTATAGAGTATCATTGCCAGTATACTTGCACTAAGAATTGAAAGGAAATTTACCATATCATTCGTCATAAATTTGAGGCCTTTAAAATGATTCGCCTTCGTATGGCAATGCATTTTATCTTCAGTGAATTCATTGCAAACAGGACATCGTTTTAGATCTTGTACTGTAGCTCCAAGGAATGTATCGATAAAAGAACCCGCAATTCCAGCAATTGTAATAATGCGTAATTCATTCAGGCCTAAATTGAATAAATAGTTGGCCAGGAATGAAATTATCGCGGCTGCAATAACTGATGCACATGTTCCAGCAAAACTAATTGCTCCTGACCTCCCTTTTTCCACTCGTGAAAAACTCGTAATATGAAAAGGTTTCCCTTTACTTAAACTGCCAATCTCCGTTGCCCAGGTATCTGCAGTGGCTGCCGCCATTGCAGACAGAAATCCGATTAACCATACAGGATCTTTCTGATTAAGATAAAGAATTGCATACACGGCTGGAATAAAGCCATTTGCCAGTACTTGAACCTGGTCCCGGGCATGGCTCTTTTCTGAACTTGAATACTTATTTGCCGTCTTTGAAAAAATGCTGCATGAAACAAAGAAAAAGAGTAGAATGCAGCCTGCTTGCCACCCGGCTGATAAAATAGACGTGCCAATGAGTATTGCTGCGATTGCCCCATCGCGGGTAAGTGCTTTCTTCAATACTGCAAATTCTGCGATAACAATGGCTATAATTAAGGCTAAAAACATTTATTTTTCTTTTTGGGATTTTGT
>JABSQK010000352.1 GCA_013215875.1 Lentisphaeria bacterium | reverse complement strand
GTTTGCCGGGTAAATGTTGGCGCAGATGGGATTCAAACCGATCATCCTTGAGCGCGGCAAGAAAGTGCGTGAGCGAACGGCAGATACTTTTGGGTTTTGGCGCAAACGTAATGAATTAAATGTGGAATCGAATGTGCAATTTGGTGAGGGCGGGGCAGGAACATTTTCCGATGGAAAACTCTATAGCCAGATATCCGATCGCAATAATCGTAAACGCCGGGTGCTTACAGAGTTTGTTGATGCGGGAGCAAATCCGGAAATCCTGCATATGGGCAAACCACACATAGGTACCTACAAGCTGGTACAGATTGTCGAAAGTATTCGCGCTCAAATAGAATCACTCGGTGGTGAGATTCGCTTTAAGACCCGGGTAGATGAACTGATTCGTGAAGATGATAAAGTTATTGGGGTAAAAACGTCGGATGGTCAAACGATTGAAAGTAACTATGTGGTGATGGCCCTTGGCCATAGTGCCAGGGATACATTTCAAATGTTGCATGACTGTGGGGTATATATCGAAGCAAAAGCTTTTTCCATTGGCTTTCGAGTTGAACATCCACAGGGATTAATTGATCGTTGTCGCTGGGGACCCAGTGCAGGAAATGAGGAACTTGGTTCTGCGGATTATAAGCTTGTGCATCATTGCAAAAACGGACGCTCTGTTTACAGCTTTTGCATGTGCCCGGGTGGAACTGTTGTGGCCGCCACGTCCGAAGAAGGCCATGTGGTCACCAATGGCATGAGTCAGTATTCCAGGGATGAACGAAATGCCAATAGCGGAATCGTTGTTGGCATTACGCCGGATGAAGATTTTCCAGAGCACCCATTGGCGGGAATCGACTTGCAGCGGGAGATCGAAAAAAAGGCCTATGTTTTGGGTGGAAGTAATTATGATGCACCCGGCCAGCTTATCGGTGATTTTCTTGAAGGCAAAGCATCAACAGAATTTGGCGGGGTTATTCCATCCTACGAACCCGGAGTGCATTTAACGGATCTAAGTTCTGTGATGCCGGATTATGCAATCGATGCGATTCGCGAAGCAATTCCCCAATTTGATAAAAAGATTCGTGGTTTTGCCATGGCCGATGCTATTCTCACCGGCGTGGAAACACGAACTTCATCACCGATTCGCATGAAACGCGGCGAAAACTTACAGAGCATCAATACGGAAGGATTATATCCTGCCGGTGAAGGTGCAGGCTATGCCGGCGGAATCTTATCATCCGCTGTCGACGGCATAAAGGTCGCCGAAGCACTCGCCGAAAAAATAATGAATGAGCTCTAAGAAGATTGGGTGCGATACACCCAGGACTTCGACCTAAGAGCGCTTCCTTTAGCTCAAAATAATAACGGTAACGCCGTGTTTTATATCAATTTGTAAGAGAGACGAAAGCCCGTATTGTACTCCATCATTGAGGAACAAATATAATGCCGCAATCGCTTTCAAAAGTTATCATGCATATTGTCTTTAGCACAAAAGGCCGTAAAGCATTTATTTCAGCAGAACTGGAAACAGAATTATACAAAATAATTAACAGCGTCTGTACAGAAAATAATTCATATTGTTACAGTGTGGGAGGCATGTCAGATCATATACATATTGCCTGTGAATTGCCACAGACACTTTCAATTTCAGATCTGGTAAAAACAATAAAAATATCAACAAGTCTTTGGTTTAGTGAAACAAAGAACCTTCATGATTTTTCCTGGCAAAGTGGCTATGGTGTATTCTCTGTAAGTCAATCGCACTTGAATGGTTTGATCGATTATATTGATCAGCAGGCGAAACATCACCAGAGAATTAATTTTCAGGATGAGTTTCGTAAGCTTTTGAAGCGCCACCAGGTCGAATTTAATGAAACATATGTTTGGGATTAAAACGCCCGTTCAGGCCTTCGACCTGGGATTGCCAGTTGAACGCTACGCTCAGCATAAATGCTGCCTTTGCTCCATAGTCGCTGCTCGTTTTCGCCTTCGTCTCACGTTATGCTAAAGCACTGCGCGCATCCCAGGCTATTATAGAACACGGCATTGCCATTATTAAGCCTACTTATATCGCGTTAAGCCCAGCCAGCCTGGGCTAGCTTACTTAAAAAATCATTACTAGGGTGTCTACACAACCTATTCCGCACCACGGCGTGTCGCGGCTACGAATAACGAATCGATTTGACTCACTACTCTTCGTGGCATATTATACGCAGCTATAAGCTAATCTGAAAAGAGGACTATTACATGGATACCTTAATTGTTGCCGGCTTGAGTTTTATCGGCTTTGTTTTTGCTTACCACAGCTATGGAAAATGGCTCGGCAAGAAAATTTTTAATTTGGATGATGCCAACCCTGTACCGAGTAAAGAGCTGCAGGACGATGTGGATTTTTGTCCGACGGACAAAAGCATTATTTTTGGTCATCACTTTACCAGTATTGCTGGTACAGGGCCGATTGTTGGACCTGCGATAGCCATATTTTGGGGCTGGTTACCCGCATTGCTGTGGGTTATCTTCGGATCCATCTTTATCGGTGCGGTTCACGATTTTGGCTCCCTTGTGGTTTCCATGCGCAACCGCGGACAGACGCTTGGTGAAATTGCCGGGCGCATGATCAGCCCGCGCGCAAAACTACTATTTCTACTGATCCTCTTCTTTTCCCTGACCATTGTTCTGGGAATCTTTGGTCTGGTCATCGCAGTCATATTTTCAATCTATAAGGAAGTGGTACTTTCTGTTTGGATAGAAATTCCCCTGGCAGTCTTCATTGGTTTTTGGGTTTATAAAAAGAAAAAGGGTATTTTGATCCCATCGCTCATCGCGCTGGCAATCATGTATGTCTGTATTTATATCGGTACTGTGTATCCCATCGATACTGGATTACCATTATTTAACAAGGAAGGATATAAGTCAGCCGTTGTGCTCTGGACGATTATATTATTTATCTATTGTTCGATTGCATCCGTCTTACCGGTTTGGACACTTTTACAACCGCGGGATTATATAAATAGCCATCAGCTGATTTTGGCTATGGGCCTTTTATTACTTGGAGTTGTTGTAGCCGGCTTTGGTGGCGATGCGCAAATGATGGAATCCGCTCCTGCAATCGCAAAGGATATTCCAAGCGATGCACCACCGATATTTCCCTTTCTCTTTATTACCATAGCCTGTGGGGCGATCAGTGGTTTTCATTGTCTGGTGAGTTCGGGAACAAGTAGTAAGCAGATTTCCAAAGAGAAAGATGCACGCTACGTGGGTTATGGCGCCATGTTGCTGGAAGGAGGCCTGGCAGTCGTTGTTATCATTGCTTGCACAGCCGGAGTGGGTATGGGATTATACAAACGTTCTGCAGCAGAAACAGGAACAACATACCGATATGAAAAAGTCATGGCAGAGGGAAAGCAAGTCACTGGAAAAAAAGCCTGGCGAACTAAATATAATCCAGTAAAAGATGGAAAGAAAGGTGGATGGAAAAATCATCGGCTTGGACCAAAAATTGGTGCCTTTATCGAAGGGGGTGCAAACCTAATGAGCAGTCTGGGTATACCATTAAAACTTGCTATTGCGATCATCGCAGTAATGGTTGCAAGTTTTGCTGCGACGACGCTTGATACTGCGACACGTCTGCAGCGCTATGTCGTACAGGAAATAGGCCGAACGGTAAAAGTAAAAGCTTTAGAAAATAAATACCTTGCTACTGGTATCGCCGCGGCATTTGGCTTAGCTGCAGCACTTACTTCGGGACCGGCAGGCCCTGGAAGTGGTGCAATGATTCTCTGGCCGGTTTTTGGCGCGACGAATCAATTGCTTGCCGGGCTCGCACTTCTGGTCATTCTCTTTTATCTCCGGCGCTTAAATAAACCAACGTGGTTCTTAATAGTCCCACTATTAGCAATGATTATTTTTCCCACCTGTGCTTTAGTATGGCAAATAGATAAATGGTATCAAACAGATGCAGATAAGCTTGAATATAAATGGTTGCTCATAACAGTTGCTGCACTTATCCAGGCGCTGCAAATTTGGATGCTTATCGAAGCTGCAATTATCTGGAAAAGCTCCAAAGGAAATTATCCGGAACCAGAGGACTATCCGGAAAATAAAGATTCAATTGACGGGCGCTCCTGCTAGTTGCCTATGCTGTTATAGTAGGTCGGGCTCTCCGAGCGCGATCCCTTTTCAATCTCTTCCTATCTTAACATGAACTAATGTCTCGTTCGAGACCCGACGTTGAACGCCTTCGGCTCAGCATTCCATGCTACCTTTGTCTTCGACTGCTCTGATAAGCGAACTTTTGATGATCGCGTTCGGAGACCCCGACCTACTGTTAATTATTCAGCAATTTTTTAATATCAAAAGAAATGTAGTTATTCTTATGCGAGCCGAAGCGTGTACCGTGCGCAACCCATAGTTTATTTTTCGCAGGATTAATTGCGACTGAATGAAGGGTTATATCATTACCCGCAGCTTTGATTGAATCGCATACAATCTTTTTATTAGCCTTTACAGTTTTTAGCAGCTCGTCTTTATCTGTACCAACACTGCTGTGAAATGCAAAACCATCTACAGCTGGCTTAACAACTACCTTTTCCGCATCGTATAATACCACAGAAGCACTTGGCTTAATGCCTTTTTCAGGATCGCCAATGTGCCCAATGATTATTGCCTGTCCGCGCATGCGAGGGTATTTTTTTATTAAAGCTATGCCTTCTTCAACAGTTGCAGCCTTTTGAGCGATGATGCGCAACATGATTAATGTGGGAATTCCCTTGGGATCCTTTTTATTAAACCCGCCCAGGTTGTTGGCAACAAATAGACCTTTGTCATTATAGAATGTCCATCCACCAAGAATACCCGTCCAACCGATAGAGATAAACGAGTGATTGCCTTTACCCGATGGTTTCATTACAAAAATTCGGGCACACTCTTTTGTTGAATCCAGCCCATAATAATCGAAATTGCGCCCAAACTGAACTGCTCCATCGTGCGTTGCTGAACCAAATGCAACATAGGTGGTACAGCCTGGCAGGCTTTTTATATCACCTTCACATTGGGCATAAAGCAATACATCAGGATCGATACCAGTTGCGGTCGCACAGGCATTCAACTCATCCAGAAACCATTTGGGCAGCGATTCTTTCATTGTCGTGATATGTGTCTGAGAACTTTTCTTTAATTTGCCATCAATGATTTCATTACCGATGTATTCACTGATCATTAGTTTAATTTCTTTCGCTGCAAATAAGGCGTGCTGTTTGCCCATTTCTTCAGGGCTTCCTTTGAGATAGATTATTTTATCGGAATTTTTTTGCTGCGTGATGCCCAGAGTAGCCAATAATAACAGGATACAAATTATTTTTTTCTTATGTTTTATTGCCAAATCAAAACTCCTGGATAGATGATTCATAAAATAGTATAATCTATTTTTTATTTATTCGCTATAGTCGAAGGTGTTTTTAAATCATTCGTTTTAGTTTGGAGTTTACTAACTTCTATCGAGGATTTATTTCATAAAGCCCGGTAGTGACAATGTAGGCGGCTTTACACTTTATTCGTTTAAGCTCATGGCCGGGTCCCCATGTATCGGAAAAGATAAATTCGTCATTTGCATCATTATAACCAATGATGATACGCATATGCCCACCACCGCCCTGGCGCGCTGCTTTGCCATTTTCCGGTAATAGACCCACAATCAACGACCATGTGACGATCAGGCCTTTATCAATTCGCTTTTTTATTTCCTTTTTAAATTTCGAAAGCCGTCTATCTTTGTCTTTTAAGGTTTTGAATAATTCCCCTGCCTTGCCTTTGAGAGCAAGCGGACTTGCTGTTTTGCGTAGATCTAAATCTGCATAAACAAATTTTATATCTTTTATTTTTAATCGCATTCGTGACGAATTCTTTTTTACTCCAGCAAGTGCTGCGCGTACCGAGGTGCCACCTTCAGAGGAACTATCCGCAATCATTGCTATTTCATGCATACTTACATCGACGTTGTAATGCTGCCCTATTCGTGCAAGAGTAGCCGGGACACAGTAACCTTTAGGACCTTGATCAATCATTGGAATTTTATCTATATACACATCACCATCTTTCTTAACCAGAAATTCAAGGGCCCCGCTTTTCCGGATGCGGTCTTCTTTAGACTTATTTCGTATAATCAAATTAAGAAAATCTGCTCGGTAGGGTGATTTTTGAAATCCGACAAGCAGTCGAATTTGCTTTTTATTTGGCAGGGTAAAAACGTAGGCCATGCTACGCGTTACCCCATCGATACCTGTTCGCTTTGGCTTTGATTCAAAATATGTGGATAATTCTCCAATGAGCTTTTTATACTTTTTTTCAAATTCTTTTTTAGTCATATCACCATCGTCACCACGATTGTATATCCATGCATCAAGTCGTTTTAATCTTCCCTTCGCAGAAAAATAGGCAATCGATTCACGAATTTTATGCTCGAAGAGTGTTGAGGATTTAGACATAGCGATGCGTTGGTTTTTTCCTCCCCATTTAAATTTGCCATATTTTTCGCTGAATGTTTCTGCAGTTAAGAGAATGGTTTCTTCATTTTTATACATATCTTCGAGATCACCCGCACAGAGCGAAGCAGAAAAAAGGGTGATGCAAAGTCGTAATATTAATTTCATAATAGTTCCTTATATGTAAAAATGTATGAATCTAAAAGCCCACGATATATTTATAATATATGCAATTTCCCACGAGATCTCAAGCCGAGTATCTTTAGCGTTCTATGCGATCCAGCATTTTTTGAGCATTTCCGCCGAGGATATTCGTTTTTTCCTCATCCGAACATTTTGCTCCGAGCACGCGGCCGATTTGCTGTGTCATAGAATAAAAATGACAATCTGAACCATAGAGGACTTTTTCTGAACCGATGCGCTCGCAAAGCGTATCAATTAATCCATTGGGTGCCAGGCTGTAGCAGATTTCCAGATAGACATTATCAAACGCCTGTGCAATGCGTATATACCCATCGAGATCATAGCTGCCTGTATGGGCCATGATAATTGAGATGTCCGGATACTTTTCGGCAATCATAATAATGTCTTCAAATTCTGTAGGAACCCCCCATACATGAAAGAGAAAAGGCAGTTTTCGTTCATTGGCTATGGCATAGGCGGCATGGTAGGGTTCGGCTGCGTAACGATGCCCGTTGCCCGTATGCAACTTAATGCCGGTGAAGCCTTTATCGAGCCAGTACTCACATTCGTTCTGCACAGATTCGTGATTGTCGGGCCAGAGTATGACATAGCCAAGTATACGATCGGGATATGCCTGCATACCAGCATACAATTCTTCATTCCCCAGGCGGATATCGGGTGATATGGTTCTCAGGGAACTGCACATGATTTTATTGACACCGATACGGTCCATATTTTCTACAAGAATATCGGCGGTGGCATTAGGAATTCCAAATTGATAGAGTCCCAGGTGCCCGTGGGTATCAATAATATCCACATCCACGGTTTCACCATTTCGTGATTTTTCTAATAGAGTTGTCATTTAACAATCGCCTCTATCAATCGTTTTATATTGCCGGAACCAATCATCGCTTTTTCATCATCACTAAGATCCGCATAGGTAATATAAGTAATAGATGCACTGGCTTCGGTTTGTGGCCAGCCGCTGCCAAATAGGATACGCTCGATGCTACAGGTTTCGGCTAGATGCTCAAGACCCATATGGCTATTGTAACGCAAGCCGGTACTGAGATAGACATTTTTGAACTGTTTCATTAGTGGGGCAATGATGCGTTGATCCCGGTAATTATTATCCGCAAGAATGATAGGTAGCTGCGGATAATTTTCCGCGAGTGTAACTACGTCGCCAATAGAAACCTGGCCATCTGCGGCCAGAACAGGCATGCGTCGTTCTTCAAGCGCTTTCATCAAGTCGCCACTGCACCATGGGTCGGTTAACCAGCCATTTTGTATAGGACGAATACAGACAGCAGCAGCATTATGTGCAATTGCATTGGCAACCTGTTCTTCTTCTGAGATGAAATCATTAGCTGTGTTTGGTAAAACGAGC
>JABSQK010000351.1 GCA_013215875.1 Lentisphaeria bacterium | reverse complement strand
GCTTGTTTTTTGATGCTCGATTAATTTACACCAGTACTTCTCTTTTTCATGATCCATTTTCTTGTCCTCCATTTTGTAGACGAACAAAATAGGATCAAAAAAATCAGGACGTAAAGACTGTGCTACAATCACCGCTTACTGCGAAATCCGAGTGATGGCCGTTTCAAAACAGTGAGTATTGGCTTCCCTGGACAATTGGGTGCTCTGGATATAATTAATGAGTACGGTATCGCACTTAGTTTCAATCAACTCGGGCGTGGAAACAAAGCACCCGTTGAACCTGTATGGATTGCCATAAGGCGCATAGCCGAAACAAAAAATAGTTTCAAATCTGCAAGAGAGGAAATACTCAATCTACCGGCGGGAATGCCATTTTTAATTACGCTCAGTTCATCAAATGAAAAAGAATTCGCTGTCTTTGAAAGAACGAAGAATTCTCAAGTTGTCGAGCATCTACCCAAAAACAATCGCATGGGCGCAAACAATTCGGCAACTGACCATGCCCAAAACAATAGTGAATTTGATAAAGCGATACGACAATTCCCTGCCACGATTGCAGGAACGAAATCTACAATGCGCACAAAAAAAGTTCTGGCGCTCAATAATTTATACAGTGTAATATGGCATTTTAATGCCAATCGATTCTACCTGGCATCGGGTACTATTCCTGCAGCAAAAGGAAACTATCGGAAATATGAATTGTTCAATGAGTAAAATAATATGAAAGTAACTTACATGGTAATGCGTATTTACTGCAAGAGGATGAAATGGTAAATTACATAATAGGAATTTTTATTCCTGCTGAACGCATGCAACAATATAATGCCGGAATAAAAATTTCGATGCATTTTGCCATCTCAGTCATTCCCTTCGTATTTTTATGGATGATCTACCCAGTGGCGGCATATTTATCCGGTCGGTTATTTATTGCTCTAACACCATTTTTCTGGCTGCGCTCCGAACGACAAAAGACCGGCTATCTTATTGGCAACCTTTTTTACAGCTTGGATACCTCATTCAAAGAATTAAAATCTGATGATATGATATCCACAGGAAAATACTATTTTAAAATTGGCAATCTTGTTTTGGCAATTTTTTTATCTTCAGGCATTACATCTTTTGTATTTTCAATCATTATTTATGCGATGCTAGTTGTTATTCTCTATGCACCGCTGGGGATTATAAATGAACTATTTTTTAATTTTAATGATGATCTTTATTTTCAGATCATCATGGTTTTAACCGGGATAATTACATTTGGAACTTATCTAAGAATCCTGCTCTTTTATTTCATATGTAACATTCAATATTTTTATGCTATGCCTCAAAAAGTTGATTATGATGAGGCCTATTTCAAGGATTCCTTTGCTGTCGATGAAGACGAGGCCGAAATAGAGAAAATTCTCAATTCGTAATATTTCTTCCCATGTACTCTAAATCTAGCCTGAATACTACTTTTTGAGCTCATTCCATCAGTAATTAACTAAATATAAGCTTCATGAAAACGTAAATCAGGGGCTCAATCAGGATTGACTGATTTTTGAAATGGATTATTGTTTTAGCTACTATATTTAAATATTTGAATCTAATACAAACTTTGATAAATGAGCACTTACAATGGCTAAAAAGAAAAGACAAAAAAAAGATACTAAGAATAGCGATAGCGTTATCATTGAAAAAGATGAGCAGGAGCTTGAGAATGATGCCAGTAAAAATGAATCTTCTGAGGATTACGACAATCATGACGATGAAACTATTGAAGTAATTCCAAACCAGGACGATTCTGAAGAAGAAGATAAAGAAGAAGAAAGTACAGAAGAATCAATAGATCAGCAGTTGGCAGAGGCCAATGATACAATTCTACGTTTACGTGCGGAGATGGATAATTTAAGAAAAAGGCAGATCCGTGAAACAACTGATGTACGAAGACTATCTAAATTTTCTGCTGTTGAAGATATGCTTCCAGTTTATGACCAGTTCCAAATGGCGGTGGCAGCTATGGAAACGAATGCTGATGCAGAGACTATCAAAGCGGGTATGCAGATGATAATGTCGACATTTAATTCATGCTTCGATAATCTGGGAATTGTCAAGATCGATAGCCTGGGCAAAGAATTTGACCCGAACCTGCATGAAGCCATATCCAAAGAAGCATCCGATGATGTGGAGGAAGATTTTATTATTTGCGAATGGAAAATCGGTTTCAAGCTTGGGGATCACTTATTGCGCCCTGCCACTGTTGTAATTAGCAGCGGCCCTGCAGAAGAGGAAAGCGAAGAAAGTGACGATAATGAAGCAGAGCCAAAAGATGGTACAGAATCTGCAACTGAAAAACCAAACGAAGAAGAATAGAACGAAATGTCAGATTATTACAATACCCTGGGCATCCAAAAGGGCGCCAGTACAGATGAGATAAAAAAAGCCTACCGCAAAAAGGCGGTGAAGTATCATCCAGATAAAAACCCCGACAATGCTGAAGCCGAAGAAAAATTCAAAGAGGTTTCAGAGGCCTACGAAGTTTTAAGTGACGATGAAAAGCGCCACCAGTATGACCAGTATGGACATGATGTCTTTACCAGTCATCAACGCGGTGGCGGCGGTGGCGGT
>JABSQK010000350.1 GCA_013215875.1 Lentisphaeria bacterium | reverse complement strand
TATAGTGCTGTCACTGGGAATACGATGCTGATCGGGGCTGCAGATTTTACCGAAGTAGCTGCTTCTGATGAAGCGGCCATTCGTATTGGATTCAAATTATTGGATGCCGGGGCAGATGGCATCTATGTCGGCGCGCACAACATAGACCGCATCAAAGCAATGGCGGATGCAGCCATTCCAGTAATTGGTCATGTGGGTCTGGTCCCTTACCGCAATACCTGGTTTGGCGGTATGCGCGCAGTGGGTAAAAAAGCGGATGAGGCTTTAGGAATTTATGAACGGACCATGGCCTACGAAGAAGCCGGTGCCATTTCCGTGGAAATCGAAGTCGTGCCGCATCAAATGGCCGCTGAAATTAGCAAGCGAACTAAGATGATTGTCATTTCAATGGGTGCGGGTAATGGCTGCGATGGACAGTATCTTTTTGCTGAAGATATTCTGGGTACCAATACTGAGCATGTGCCACGCCACGCCAAACAGTATCGCAACCTTGCCGCGGAATACGATCGCATCCACAAGGAAATGGTCGATGCCTTCAAAGAATTTAAAGCCGATGTCGATTCAGGAACATACCCCGAACCCGGCCACCAGGTAAATGGCAAGGAAAGCGAGTATCAGGCTTTCATGGATCTACTTTCCCAGAAGTAATTAGAGACATACGCAGTTTTTCCTGATTTGGATGAGTGAAGATATTTAGTCGGATTTTGATTTAGATTTTGGCTTGCCGCAGATTAAATCTCTTAAGCTGTAGTATGCCTTTGGATCATCCAGAAACGAAAAGCTCATGTGGCGGTTGTCTGAATGGAAGGTCACTTTCTTGTCTTTAGGAATCCACTTTATATAAACGATTTTATCTAGATTTATCGAATCTATTCGATCGATCTCTTCATCAACAATTGATAAAAACTGATCTTTAATTCTAAATTCCATAAGAACCTCACCTTTTTTAATACGCCATGTCTAATTAAATCATAGTAAGAATTGGACTCAAGTTAAAGGGTAGATATACTTTAAATGAACGATTACGAACAGCTGCTTAATTTACCACTGTAGGCAAGTCGTCATTTGAGATGGCAGTAACATTTTTGACTTTGCCGTATGTGGACTATTCGTTCGATGTAAGTAAAATCGTCATTCCAGCTACAAAAAATAACCCATTAATATGAGATATCTTCCTAAAGAGAGAACCGATAATCGTGCCTGGCTTGTTCCTTATTTTTCAATGTAAACAGCTCGATGATAGAAGGCCAATCCCCTCGCCCATCTGGGAAGGCGATCATAATATTTTGAAGCCAGATCCAAAGATCCTGGCTATACGCGAATTTGATATGACCTTTTTGAGTCAAGCCTTTCTTCTCCAATTTTTTGCTTTTTTTCAGACAAACGCTCATTATTTTCAGAATGCTAAATATTACGATAGTCACCATGTTTTCTTGCCAGAATTGCCAGCTCTCCTTGGAAACATTCTGGCGATAGGTATCTAAAAACAGCTGCTGTTTACTCAATGATTCTTGACAATAGTTTGCGATTAAGCAGCGGACCAGTTCAGGCGCGCAATGTCCGTAATACATGTTGTCGAAATCGATCAAAAACGCCTTCTCGCTATCTTCAATAATTATATTTCCCCCATTCATATCGCCATGGACGAGATTAAACGGGCCAGTTGTATTAAAAATACTGGCCCTTTCACGCACCCAATTCTCCAAGTGAACTCCAGGCACCTTCCATTCGAACTCATCCAAGCAGGGCAACTGTCTTATCACATATGACCCGTAACACTCATACGCACTGTGTGATTTTTTTCGCCTAGGAAAAAGGTCGGACAGGTATTCAGACTTTTCCGAGGAAATGGAATGCACTCTTCCAATGTTTTCGGCTATTTGTGCTAACTACCACTGAATTGTAATTTCGTCTCTATTAATAGGGTAACACTCTTTT
>JABSQK010000035.1 GCA_013215875.1 Lentisphaeria bacterium | reverse complement strand
GCCTTACAATGATCTAGCCTCAGTAAAAGAAATTGTCGACAACTTAGGCGATGATCTCGCTGCGATAATAGTTGAACCCATCGCCGGTAACATGGGCTTGATTGAACCACTCGATGGTTTCCTTCAGGGACTCAAGGACCTAACACAATCTTGCGGCGCATTGCTTATTTTCGATGAAGTTATAAACGGTTTTCGACTTGGACCCACGACCTACGGACAAAGCATTGGTATCGAAGCAGATATCACCACGCTGGGTAAGCTCATCGGCGGCGGTATCCCTATAGGTGCATTCGTAGCAAAGAAAGAAATAATGGATCATCTCTCGCCACTGGGCGATGTCTATCAAGCGGGAACACTGAGCGGTAATCCTGTTGCAGTTGCCACAGGTTTGAAAACATTGCAAATTCTCGAAGCGGAAAGTCCCTATGGTGAAATTGATCGCCTCGGTGCAAAACTCGAAGCCGATACCCGTGAGTCGCTCGCGTCTATCGGTGCACACATTAAGAGACTCGGTGGGGTATTTACTTTGTTCTTTGCTAAAGGGCCTCTTACAAACCTCGACGATGTTCAGGGCTGCGACTTTGATCGTTTTAAAGACTTCTACCATAAAATGCTGGCAGCCGGAATTTACCTGCCGCCATCGCAATATGAATGTGCCTTTATTTCTGCAGCACATACAGAAGCAGATGTTGATGTATTAATCGCTGCAATAAACGCCTATACACCCTAGAGATAAAACATGGATCACGAAGGCAAATGCCTGAATTCGAAAGAATTAGCTAAAGAAATACACGCGTTTACAGAAGACTGTATTACTGAAATTGTGCAGCGTTATTTAGCTGACTTCGATGTGCCCAATTTTTTCAATGCCTATCCGATTGGTTCTGCCGAACGTGCTGATCTCGCATACGACCTGGCATTACTGAAAAAACTCGGTACCACATCCATTGCAGGCTGGGATATCTCAGAAGCAATTTCAAAAGTCATCAAAGGTATCGATGGTGAAACAACCACGACCTTTTATTCCTATCGCACCGCAGAAGCGCTACTGCCATTTGGTAAAGCAGAAGGCAATGAAATCCTTAAAGGGTTCACAGATGAACAACGGCAAAATATATATTCAGCCTGCGATTCCACGTCGATTTACGATGCGGAAACAAATGAATTGTCCGGCTATTCAAATAATTATTATGCAGTACTCGCTCGTTGTGAAGAAGGACGACGTAATCTGGGCATCCTCGAAGATGAGTCAATATTTAATACCTGTATCGAGAAGGTAAATGCGGTCTTCGAAAAAAGTGTCTATGGGTTCTTCGATGACAGCCCCACACTAATGGGGCGTTATGATATTTATTCCGCCGATACTTTTCTCTTTCTCGAACCCATGTGGCAGTACCTCGATAAAGACCTGGTCAATAAAAGTTTGAAACAACATGCCGACTTGTTAAAGAAATCGATTCTGCCAAATGGCGCGATGATTGCCTGGGGACGCTCCACGGGAGCATTGTCAGTATGCATTGCCATTGAGCTGGCTGCAGCCGCATTGGCACAAGATATCGATGACGATCGCGCGCACTACTTGTCAATCATTAATCACAGCTTCACCGAGCTTAAAAGCTGGTTTAGCGATGGCCTGGTAAATGCCCACCGTGGCAAGATGACCTATGGCTACCGTGGACCACAGCGCTTACTGCAAATGACTCTCGATATCTTTGGCAAGCTTGCCTATAGCGCGATATGTTTACAAGAGTCTGAAGAACTGACCGAAATGCCCATCGGTCTCTTTGGCGATCGCGATGATTACATCCCTTTCAATTCAAACAATGCCGGACTCTGGTGCTACAAAAATAACTATTGGCAATTTCAATTTCCTATAGTTTCAGGAACTGCATCAGATTATCTACCATTCTTTAAATCGCCAAATCTGATTGATTGCCCAGTCGATTCAAAACTACACTGCGGAGTGCCGCGCATTCAAACGAAAGACGGACTCTATCTCTCATGCGGTATTCCCGATTCTTATGAGAAAACAGAGCAGGGCTTAAGACTCAATTTTAGCAAAGCATTCGATAGTGAAAATCATGGCGAAACTGGCGAACCAGTAAACTTTAGTCGCAAGGTGAATTATCAGGTCGATAAAAACCGTATCCATGTCACTGAAGAGTGGCGCTTCGATGACGATATTAAATCAATCAATTACATTATTCCAGAATCGGATCGCAAATTCAATATCTCTGTGGACTGTGATGTACCAGTGCACAGGCAATGTATCGAAACAACCGAGATGTTTGGCTGGCAATCCTTCTGGGGACAAATTCAACGCATACATGAATTCAATTTTGAGCTCTCAGGAACACGTAGTGTCTGCTTTTCTTATACGATTCATTTGGTCCCGCGGGTCTTTCACTTGCCCTGGCAGCACGATTACAATCGGGCGCTTTATGATGCCATCGGCGACCGTATCGATGAAACAGGTAAGGACTTCCATGTGCCATTTAGTGAGTTTAGCTCTGCCCTGGCGAATCAGGATATTTTACACATCGGTTGGCCGGAGCATGCGTTCGAGCCAGGTGACGAAGACGACTCTGTGGAAAAGCTTTTGGGTTTTGTTGAGGGAATAGGGGACTTGGACCTAAAAGTTTTCTGGACCATGCACAATGCATTACCCCATTATAAGCGGGATCAGGATGAAGCCTTGTACGATGCCTGGGCGAAAATTGTTGATGGTGTTGCGCATCATAGTGACTATGGCATGAAACGCATGAAAGCCACATTGCCCTATAAGGATAGTGCCAAACACATTGTCAGTTACCATGGCCACTACGGCGAGCAAATGCAAACCCCATTGACTCGAGCAGAATGTGAAGCGAAGCGTGGTTTACCGGACTGTGTTATACGCTATGCAGTGATTGGCCGGGCGCAAAAAGAAAAGCAGGTACAGCTGATTATCGATGCATTCCATAAAACTGACAGGGATGATATACAGCTTTATCTCACCGCGACAGATTCCAATATAAATGTACCCGATGATGCACGGATTTTTGCACAGCCGAATAATGCCTTTATTGAACGGGAAGAAATTTCTGAGCAAGCGAAGGTGTGCGATTGTTTTGTCTCTGCCCATGATGGTGAACGCTATTTAACCAGTGGCACTGTAGCCGATGCAGTCGGCCTGGGCGCAGCAATGCTGAACATTGATTGGGAATATCTCACGGAAATATGCGGGGATATGGCGATCAGTTTTAATGGTACCGAAGCGGATTTGCAAAACAAGTTCCAATCGATTACTGTTGAAGAGATAAACCAGTCCAAAGAAAAATCAAAACAGTTGCAAGAGAAGTATAGTTGGCCAGCACAGGCAGATAAGATTCACGATTTAATTGAAACACTCTATAGAGATGACTAAGGAATAAACATAATGAGCGAAACACAATTTTCATTTTTAGATACCAGCGAAGACGCCTATAAAATAAAAACAAAGGCCAGTCCAAAAGAAGGGGTGGCACTTCCCTATACGGAAGAATTTCTCACCAAGGAAACCAGCGGCGATGCTTTTGGCATGGTGCAGGATGCCGGCATGGGCTGGCAACCATCGGCAATTTCAAATAATCATGTTTTAATTCTTACCACCCTTGGTGGTATACGCGAAGAGACGGGCAAAGCACTCGCACTTGGCTTTCATACGGGCCATTGGGAACTGGGTATACTTGCAACAGATGCTGCACAAGAATTAAGCGCGATGCGTTATCAACCCTATGCAGTACATTGTTCGGATCCCTGTGATGGACGGACACAGGGTACAGATGGGATGATGGACTCGTTACCGTATCGCAACAGTGCAGCAGAAGTGATGGGCCGTTTGATACGCTCACTGCCGCAACGTAAAGGTCTTATTGGTATAGCAACTTGTGATAAGGGATTGCCGGCTATGATGATGGCCCTGGCAGAAGCATCAGATCTACCCTCTGTATTAATTCCCGGTGGTAGCACATTGCCGACAGAAGGCATTGAAGATGCCGGCACCTTTCAGTCTGCCGGTACGCGTGTAGCACACGGTGAAATGACTGTGAAAGAAGCAGCCGAAATGGGCTGCTCAGTTTGTGGTAGCGCAGGCGGTGGCTGTCAGTTTCTCGGTACTGCCGCATCGTCACAGGTAGTTGGTGAAGCTCTCGGTATGGCCCTGCCGCATACAGCGCTGGCACCATCCGGTGAACCGATTTGGCGCGAAAATGCCCGCAACTCTGCCAAAGCACTCGACCATTTAATTAGAAACGATATCCCCCTGAAGAAGATTCTAACCGATGATGCAGTGCACAATGCAATGGTTGTCTTCGCTGCATTTGGCGCATCGACAAATATGCTCTTACACATTCCGGCATTTGCCTTTAATGCCGGCTTAAAGCGTCCAACAGTCGAAGACTGGGAAGCAATCAATAAAATCGTTCCGCGAATAGTTGATGTATTACCCAATGGCCCGCAAAGCTTTCGCACCGTACAAGTCTATTGCGCCGGTGGGGTAATAGAAGTGATGTTACATCTACGCGATATGAACTTACTCCGGCTCGATTGTCTGACTGTTACGGGAAAAACCCTCGGAGAGAATCTCGACGATTGGGAATCATCGGAACGGCGCAAACGCTTCAAGGCAATTCTAAAAGATCAGGATGGTGTCGATGATAGGGATGTGATAATGTCGGCCAAGGAAGCAGAAGCGAAAGGACTCACTCGCTCCCTCGTATTTCCTCAAGGCAATCTCACCCCGGAAGGATCGGTAGTGAAAAGCACCGCAATTGCAGCAGAGCTGTTTACAGATGGGATCTACCGCCATCGTGGACCGGTGCGCATATTTACCAATGAACCAGATGCAATCTTTGCCTTGCGTTCAAAAGGTGAAGACCGCATTAAAGAAAATGAAATCATCGCACTGCTCTGCCGTGGGCCACGTGCAGCAGGGATGCCGGAAACTGCCCAGATCACGATTGCATTAAAATACACTGCCGCATTAAAAAATACCCCGCTGATTACTGATGGCCGCTTTTCGGGTTTTTCCAGTGGGCCCTGTATCGGTCATATCGGCCCGGAAGCAGTCACTGGTGGTCCTGTAGGGAAATTGCTGGATGGCGATATCGTTGAACTGCTTATCGATAATATTAATATGAGTGGATCATTAAACTTAATTGCCGAAGCTGACACAGATGAAAGTAATTGGTCCATAGAAAATGGCGATGCCATTTTAGCTGCTCGTAAACCGCGTGAGGATTTAGCCATCGATCCAAAGTTACCCGATTCGGTAAAGCTTTGGGGACTCTTGCAGGAAACCGGTGGCGGTACCTGGGGTGGTTGTGTAACAGATGTAAATGTACTAACAGAAAAACTGAACTAAGAGTCTTAATTAAAGGTAATAAAATGCGCATAGAAGATATAGATAAAAATTTTAAGAATTTAGAGCTCGATGGTATCGAATTAAAATTCAGCCCTGCTGGAAGCGATCACTTTTCCCTATCAGGTTTTCCCTGGTATGAAAAGGAACAGATCTTTAATCGCCTGCCACAGGCACTTATTCCCGACACGAGTGTTGGCGTACAACAGCTCTCGTGGCACAGTAGTGGTGCCCAGCTGCGCTTTAAAACGAATTCCACCTGTATTGCAGTAAAAGCAAAACTAACAGAATCAGGCGATATGTCGCATATGGCCAGAAGTGGCTCCGGTGGTTTTGATCTATTTGAGGGATCTGGAGTAAATAAACGCTTTAGTGCCAATGTTAGGCAAGAGAATAGCAGTGATGAGATCTTTGCACTATTCCGCCAAGGTTTGGATAAGGAAATGCGCGAATGGACAATCTACTTTCCATTGTACAATGGCGTCAGCGAATTGGAAATTGGGCTCGACACGGATGCGGAAATCGAAGCACCCGAAGCCTTTGCCTATGAGAAGCCCATACTCTTTTATGGATCATCCATCACTCAGGGTGGTTGTGCATCACGTCCGGGCAATTCATATACAGCAATTATTACACGGCGTTTAAATGCCAATATGGTCAATTGGGGGTTCTCGGGCAATGGCTGTGGAGAAGCAAATATGGCAGAAGCAATCGCCAGTTTGGATATGGCCGCTTTTGTATTGGATTACGATCACAACGCAATGACGCCTGAGCATTTGCAAAATACCCACGAATTTTTCTTTAAGACTATCCGCGAAGCAAATCCAGATTTACCCATTGTGATGGTAAGTAAGCCGGATATTAAAGGGCATGAAGAAGATTTCAAACGACGCGAGATCATCCGACAGACCTGGAAAAATGCGATTGATGCAGGCGATAGCAATGTCTACTTCGTCGATGGGGAAACACTCTTTACCGATAGTGAGCGCGATATTTGTACTGTCGATGGTTGCCACCCAAATGACATCGGCTTTCTGCGTATGGCAGATGGTATATACCCAATTGTCAAAAAAGCTTTAAGTGACGAATAATGGAAAAAGAAGACAATCACATTCTAAATCATATTAAAGGGGTAAAGGATTGGCCCAGTTTTTTTGCGACTATACAAGAGCATCCAATTTCCATGATGGGCTATGGTGGGAAATCTATAAATACCCTTGAAGGAATGATGACCGGTATCTGTTGGGCACAGATTCTCCATAATGTTCCGGAGGATGAGTGCTTATCAGGTTTTGATTGGGGCGGTTTTGATGAATGGCTTATCGATAAGTACAAATTGGAACCGGATGAATATTCTGGGAGTCATCAATTAGCTCGAGATGAAGCGGATTCTGACAAAAAGGCCTTTGTCTTATGGATGCAATGGTTTGATGAATTTACAAGCAAACGTTAGCCCCGGACACCATTAAATTCCATCATGGGAACTTGCGACTCTATTTCTTTTTTTTGCGTGATTTATAGCTGATAAAGCACTCTTCAATCGTTTTCTTCTTCAGGCTCAGGCGGCCGTCTTTTGAAGCAAGGATTGCCTCTGCAAATAGTTTGTTCACATGATATATCCCATTGAAATGCGTCGCTTTCTTAATTATGGCCAACCTCACTTTTGAATTTGATTTCTTTTTTAATTTCTTCCTCAAATCGGCGATGCTTGATGCATTTCCATTTTCTCCCTCTACGACATAGGTAGTGCTCTTTATTCCGGAGAGAAAAAATATAGGGCTTCGCAGGTAAAGCTCTTTATCTTTCCAGGCAAATGGAACTCCCTCTTTTCCGTAGTGGCTAATTAAAGACACAGGCCCTAGTGCCAAGATACCCTTAAATAGTGTGGTTGATTCTGCGACCAGAAGAGCCAAGGTTCCTCCTGTGCTGTGGCCACCGAGATAGATTCGGTTTGGGTCAACATAGGAAAGGCTCTTAAGGTACTTGGCAGCACTTATCACATCATCTACTTCTCCGTAGAAACGTTCTTCTACACCTGGATTTCCCTTAATCCCACCCCGTAGGGTTGGGAACATCATTACAATTCCTTTCTGACGATAAATTCTGGCTGTTTGGTCATTCCCAATCTCTGTTTTTTCCCATAAGTATGAACCCGGACTTGAGACTGGAAAGCCACCCGTTAACCAGATGATTGCTGGTCGCTTTTTCTTGCTCGACTTATGAACACTTAGGTAGGCAGCCATCTTTCCGATTTTGCTTGTGTACTTGATACGCTTGAATATTTTTGTCGGTGCTTTTGTAAATCCGCCTTGTCCAGCGCTTCTTTTTATTAATACGGTTTTATGAGACGCGCGCTCTTTTACGAGATCGTCAGCGCAAGCGCTCATGGATAGTAGAGTTATACTAAGATAAAATTTTATCACAATTAATTCCTTAAATCATTACTTATAACAATTAATATTACTTTATGTATAAATAAGCTAGTATAGGCTTTACTGAAAACAAGCTATGCATCTCAGTAAAGAAGAACAAGCAGTCTGTTAATTGACAAAGCGTCCTTCGTCCGTTATCGTGGTTTATGAACTTGGACGTTAGGCAATAAAAAGAGAATAAAGTAAGACACGAGAGAAAAATGAAAATTCATATTATCTACCTTGAAGACGAAATGCTCCTGTCAAAGGCAAACTATAAGGATTGGCGAGAAATCCAAACTAAATTTGAAGCATATAAAGCTTCTCTAGGACCATGGGGAGAGGACGAGATAATTGAGTATTTAAAAGAAGATTATTCAGAACTTTATATTGAAAATAAAGAGAAAATAATGAACTATTTTAAGAGCAAAGAAGTAGAGCTAAATTTATAAAAAATGCCTAACAAGAAACTTCTTCGGACAGGCCGGAGACTTAAAACGTACTAATATGAAAAACCAAAAACTGAAAACTGTAGGGAAGTATCTGGAGTTGCCAATTATCGGAAGCAAAGTTGTCTCTTGCAGATTTAATGGCGGGATACGTTTAAGCTTTACCCAAAATAATGATGATTTTCTAGATATAAATGGCGAATTTAGCTTAACCCGCTTTGGCCAGGAACATAAATTCAATCCAAATGAGAAAAACTCTTGGATAGCTGTACTAGATTTATTTAATCTGGAAGTATCAAAAGCATTGTCTGAAGATGGTATGCTTTTTTTAATATTCTCTGATAAAACAGAATTAATTATTGATGATGGACCTTATGAAAACTGGCATTACACAAAACAATATGACAAGTCGAACTACTTACGTGTTCATGGTGGTGTAGGAAGGACAATTTATTAATGAAAAAAACGGAACAAGAAAATCGAGCTACTTTTATTCAGGACGTTCTGTGGGAAATGAAAGATAGATATGCCACCGATTACACTTAAAAATAATGAAGAAGATATTTATGCCGGTTTTTGGAAACGCCTTGGATCATATTTATTAGACATATTAATATGGTCACCTTATATATATTTTCTTGTGACCTTTATTAACGCAGGAAGGATGAACTTTCTATATACCTTTATTCCTTCTCAGGCTTTGTATTTTTTCTACTACTTCTATGGAGTTTCCCCCAAAATGTGGACAATAAGTTAAGCCCCCTGTAATATAAATACAAATAAGGAGCTAGTAAAATGAAGAAGAACCGCCAGAAATTCTCAAAGGAATTCAAAGAGGAAGCAGTTTCACATTGGGAAAATT
>JABSQK010000349.1 GCA_013215875.1 Lentisphaeria bacterium | reverse complement strand
TTTTTGTTTTATTTTTGTTTGGATTAAATATATGAGAATCTCCCCACATATAAGATTTATGGCTGTACTGCCCCAGATGGACAAATTGTAGTTGGTGATGTAGTCCATCGGCGTATAGCGGAAGGCAATGTGTAGTACCCGGAATGTTACAGCCGTAAGAATCATCGCATAGGAACGGATGATCCAGCTGATATGTTTCTCAATATTCTTTTCATTCAAACTTTGGTAGGCGATCCAAGTGGCTGCAAAGGTATAAACGCCTTGCACCATAAAACCAAGGGAACCCCAAATGCCGCCTTTTGCAGAAAAAGATAAAAAGATGCCTGTAGGTACTAAAACATAGAGTATAGCAAAGAAGTAGACCGATCCGGAGTATTTATGTATCTGTGGATAAAAGCTGCGGATTTTCCTGGAAAATTGTGTGAAACTGGAAAGCAATATAACAATTCCACTCGCGATATGGATATAGAGCACCAAGCGCCAAGGAAATTGTTTGCCAATCTCTGCTTTCTCGACAATGAAGGGATGATTCACCGTTAGTGAATAATACGATAAGCTGTTGTAGCAGATCAATAAGCAGAGATAGACCACTGTCAGGCAAATGCCAGCGGCAATCAGCTTCATCGATCTCGACCCTGTTTTTACATGCATCGTTGCTTCTCCATTTATTAGAGATTAAACTAAGTGAGTTTTTTGATATGCTGTAAACGGCTTGTATGAGGATGTAAAAAAGATGTAAACAATTCAGTGACAGATATGATCTCTGCACGCATTGAATAGGACCGATATACCTCTATCTTTAATCATTTCATAGTCGAAGCGATTTTATATTGAAAGATGTGCTCAAAGTGCTATGATTTATGCCGATAATTACACATAAATTCAGGGATAGTTATGTTACCATTTAAAATTGATTTATCAGATAAAGTAATCGCTGTAACAGGCGGAGGCGGGGTGCTTTGTGGCGAAATGGCAAAAGCGCTTGCCGAATGTGGAGCCAAGGTCGCAGTTCTCAGTCGCAAACAGGAAAATGCCGATACTGTCGCAGATGCGATTCTTGCAAGCGGTGGACAGGCACTGGCCGTATCATGCAATGTACTGGAACTCGACAGCATCACGGCTGCCTATGAGAAAATTTCATCCCAACTCGGTGATTGCGATATCTTAATCAATGGCGCCGGGGGAAACTCGCCAGATGGCACAGCCGACCTGGAAACAGTCGACTCTGAGGATATAAAGAGCCAACTGGATAAAAGTTTCTTTGGACTCACGGCTGAAGGAATCAGCTTCGTATTCGACCTGAACTTTACCGGCACAGTTTTAACAACACAGGTATTCGCCAAAGCGATGTCAGAAAAAGGGCAGGGCAGTATCATCAACATTTCATCTATGGCAGCTTATCATCCTTTAACCAAGGTTATGTCCTACAGTGCCTCGAAGGCCGCTATAAATAACTTCACCGAATGGTTGGCAGTGCATCTTGCACCCACTGGTGTGCGGGTAAATGCCATCGCGCCAGGATTTTTTCTAACCAAGCAAAATGAACAACTCTTAATGGGCGATAATAATACACCCACAGAACGCTGTCAAAAAATAATTGATCACACACCAATGGGACGCCTGGGGAAGGCGGACGAATTAATTGGCGCCTTACTTTATCTTGCAAGCGAAGATGCTTCCGGTTTTGTGACAGGCACTGTGATGGCTGTCGACGGTGGCTTCAATGCATACAGTGGCGTATAAATACTAAATAAAAGGAAGATATAATGTCGAATGCAGACTTTGGATTAATTGGACTTGCCGTTATGGGCGAAAATCTTGTTTTAAATATTGAAAGCCGCGGTTTTACAGTAGCTGTGTACAATCGTACAACATCGAAGGTTGATAATTTTGTAAATACGCGCGCAAAAGATAAAAATATTATCGGCACCCATACACTTGAGGCCCTTGTTGAAAACATTGGCTCACCACGAAAGATCATGATTATGGTAAAAGCCGGTGCTGCAGTGGATTCAGTAATCGACGGGCTCGTTCCCTTGCTCGATGAAGGCGATATTTTAATTGATGGTGGCAATAGCCATTACGAAGATACTATACGTCGCACAAATTCCCTGAAAGAAAAAGGCTTACGCTTCATTGGCACGGGTGTTTCCGGTGGCGAGGAGGGTGCGCTTATTGGTCCGTCAATCATGCCCGGTGGCGATCCGGAAGCATGGGAACATGTCAAACCCATATTTCAGAGCATTTCTGCAAAGGTGGACGATGGCAGTCCCTGTTGCGAATGGGTTGGCAATGATGGTGCCGGGCATTATGTAAAAATGGTCCACAACGGTATCGAATATGGCGATATGCAGCTCATCTGCGAAGCCTATCATCTTATGTCTGAAGGCCTTGGAATGAGCGCCGATGAAATGCATGATGTCTTTGATGAATGGAATAAAGGCGTACTGGATTCCTATCTCATTGAAATTACCCGCGATATTCTGGCAAAGAAAGATGATGAAACCGGCAAAGCAATGGTCGATGTTATTCTCGATGTCGCAGGGCAGAAAGGTACAGGAAAATGGACCTCTGTTTCAGGGCTCGATCTGGGTATTCCTATCCCACAAGTAGCCGAAGCAGTCTTTGCCCGTTGCTTGTCTGCAATCAAAGAACAACGTGTGGCAGCGAGCAAAGTCTTAACTGGTCCTACTGGAAAGTTCGAAGGTGATAAGACTGCATTTATTAAGGAAATACACGATGCACTCTATGCCGCAAAAATTTGTTCGTATGCCCAGGGCTATCAACTTATGCAGGGTGCTGCTGAGGAATTTGGCTGGGATCTGCAGTATGGCGAAATCGCCCTCATGTGGCGAGGCGGTTGTATCATTCGCGCGGCATTTCTCGAAAACATTAAAGAAGCATTCGAGAAAGATCCAAAACTGGAAAACCTTATGCTCGATTCGTACTTCCAAAATATTGTTGCAGAGACGAATGATTCCCTGAGGGTTGTTGTGAAAGCAGCGATCGATCTGGGGATTCCTGTTCCATCTTTGAGTTCCGCGTTGATGTATTACGATAGCTATCGTTGCGAACGTTTGCCGGCAAACCTGC
>JABSQK010000348.1 GCA_013215875.1 Lentisphaeria bacterium | reverse complement strand
CCGCGCTACATTCTGAAACCTGCTCGCTCTGCAATGAAAGAAGTTTGCAAAAATCGCATGATTGCCTTCGGACAAGCTGGATTTGCAGATAAGGTAAAAACAATAAGCCTTCGCAAAATGGTAAGTTTCTATAGTGAATAAACCCACATTCTAAGAAATAGTAAACTGATTATTATTTAGGAAATTTCACACGGGTTAGAATGTCATGCGTGAATTCCAATTCGACTTTTCGTAGCTTTGGCCGAATAGAGAAAACAGTCAACTCATCCGTTTCCTTCTTTTCTTCAACAGACACAGTCTTCCAACTATAATACCAAAACTGGGTTTCACCTAGATCTAAAATTCGATCTGCTTTACCAAGCAATAGATCGACATCTTTGCGTTTCATTCCATTGACTATGAGATCTTTAAGTGATAGGTATGCCTGGTCCCGATACCCCTCTTTCCAGAGTTGAACAGAAGGATCTACTTGAGTTCTACATGACGTGAATAAAGCAGATGATATAAGTAGAATATGTAAACAAGGTTTAATAATGATTATTTTTTGGGACGTTTCTTCAAGTCTACGACCTTAATCTTCACTTTTACGGTAACTTCACTAAGCAAGTATCGTATAGATGGATATTCAATAAAGCCTATCAAATATGTTTTTGCAGAGTTGGTTTTATTCGCAAAGTCAAATTCAACTTTTTGAGTAATCGATGGTATGACAGTGGGATCTTCCACTTCTTCCGCCTCAGCTTCATCTTTCTTCTCAGCTTCATCTTTTTTCTTAGCACCATCTTTTTTCTCAGCGCCATTTTTTTTCTCAGCGCTATCTTTTTTCTCAGCACCATCTTTCTCTAAGCCATCTTTTTTCTCTGTTTCATCTTTTTCAGAAGCCACCAAATCTTCCAGTTTTCTTTTGTATTTCCCTATTATTTCTTTTTTCTCAGACAAATAATCGTCTTCAATATCGTTATCCATTCCACCATCAGTGAGATCAAAATCCAAATCAAATACCGGGATAAAGGTTCCAGTCGTCTTCACATTGAGCCCAAGAGCAAACTGAAAAAAGTATTTACTTGTTTTCGCTCCCTTTTTTCTTCCTTCAACAAGGCGGTAATTTAATTCATAGACAGTGAAATTATCCGTTTCATCTTTCAATTTTTTATCATAAAACTTATTTACCCTAAGGGTCTGCCAATCAGTTAGATATGTCTTAAAATAAAAGACATTCTCTACCTTAATCCATGTGGGTGTATTGGAATTACCATACCCACAATTTATCGCCGGTATTCCATTCGCTAATTCTAATTTTTCATAGGTCCTATCCGGCATTTCAATAAGACCAATTTCCTCTTTTGCTTGCTTAAATACGGATTTCATTTTTTTATTATAGTCGGTATCAAGCTCTTCTAATTCTTCTTTCAAATCTTCTTTGTATTTCTCTTTCAGGCGCTTGATGCGTTCATCTTCCATCTTTTTCTTTAACCCGGCAATTTTTCCGCGATTGGCTAAGAGCTTTTTATAATCATTTATCAGCAGCTCTACTTTTAGATTATATAGTTTATGTTTTCCCCCTTCAGCATGAATCCAATCTTTCTCATCAACAAGGGTAAATTTTGCTGGGTAGTAATAGTATTCATCATCATCGTCTTCATCCTCTAGTTCAATCTTCATCTTTTTTCGTTTGATTGAATGAGCAATTTTAAGCTTCCATATTCCAACATTCTTCTTCAAGATGAATACTT
The DNA here is from genome assembly GCA_013215875.1 of Lentisphaeria bacterium. Classification (GTDB taxonomy): domain Bacteria; phylum Verrucomicrobiota; class Lentisphaeria; order JABSQK01; family JABSQK01; genus JABSQK01. The sequence goes on along the minus strand of JABSQK010000348.1, from coordinate 120 downwards.
CAGTTTTTTTAGACAGTGTTTTTCCGATGGACCCTAAACCTTCGAGAGATTCGGCTTCAACAGTTTCAATAATTTCACTGTCCCAATCCATCTCATCGCCTATATACTCGTTCCTGTCAT
>JABSQK010000347.1 GCA_013215875.1 Lentisphaeria bacterium | reverse complement strand
TGAAACTGCTTGTTTGCTTAATACTTTTTTATACTTGGCATCCAGATCATCTTTGTTAGCGCCAATGGTATCGGCGAAAATAGCTTTTAGATCGCGTTTGATTTCCCCTTCTTTACGGGCCATGGCCTTAAGCCTGTTTACAAAATTCATTGCGGTCATTTGCTCCAGCGATTTATCAAGATTCTTGAGCAGCTTTTGCATTTTTTTAATTGCCTCTGCCATATTCTCAGCAGCTTTCTTCATATCTTCATTACGTGATGGGGGATTTTTTAAAGCTTTATTTAATTTTCCCTGAGCACTTTTCATTTCAGATGATTTTATATTTTTTAAGCCGTTGAGCATTTTTGCCCATTCACGAATCATGCTCTCACTGATATTTTTGTTTCGCAGGGCTTCCTTGAGTAATTTCATACCTTTCTGGACAATGCGCTCTATTTCCCTGCGATTGGCACTTTCATTTTTGCTAAGCTCGGCAATTTTATCATTGTGTTTGGAATCTTTCAGATCCTTTTTCTTAGCCATGTCTTCAGTATCGTGCTTCTGATTTTCCTCCTGGCGGATTTGCTCTTCCAACTGGGTCTGCAGTTCTTCAAACCGTTTGCGGATTAATTTCTCGTGTTCCTCATAGCTCAAAATATAAATTTTGCGTTCCATAGAGTACGCAGCTTTACTATTCGGATTGTAATCTTTTGCTTTTGCCTTAAGAATGACCATGGTCTGATCTGGAATTTTCATTTGTTCTGGTGAAAAAATAAATGTGCGTTTTAATTTATCTTTGTAGGGGCCGCCTTTTAAGAGTATTTGTTTATAGGTTTCGTGATGCCGTTTACGTTCCTGCAAATCGTATATATCCCACTCCAGCGTTAGATATTTCAGGCCAAAGTCATCCGATGCCTCGATACTCATCTCAACAGATTCATTGATTAAAATAGCGACGGAGGCAGCCTGATCAGGAAATTCCACAATCGGCATTTTGTCTTTTCTTACCTGCAAATTTAATACATAGTTTTTTTGAGGTTTCAGACCATGGATATCTGTGAAGCCGATCTCGATTTTTTCTGCTTTTGCTATCTCATATTTGTCACTGAGAAAATGGTCATTGTCAATTTTTGTTTTTACTTTATTTGAAAACGAGGCTGCTTTTATCGCACGGCTAAAACTGGCCTTAAACGAAACGGTGCTTTTTTCAAGAACAGAAAAATAACCGGCGGATACTTTTTGCAGATTTTGCCCGCGCTCCAGGTACTCAGGATATACAATATACGCTGTTAAGTCTTTTAAGACTGGGCGGTAGAGTGGTTCGACCTTGATTGTTTTGTCGTAATCTCCGACGGAAAGGAAGAGTGATATTTGCTCCGTTTGCCCGGGTATTTCAAAACGAGCCCTATTCTTGTGAATGGAAACTTCCAGTATGGCCTGGTTGGAACAATTAGCCTCTGCTTCAGTCGGCTTAAAAAAGCTCGCATCATCGTACTTGATATCAAAGATTTCAATTGTGAATGCCTCTCCATGCGGGACATATAGTGTATCCGGCAGAGCCTCAACACTCACAAATGTGTAGCGAGGAATATCGGCAGTGGGCATGGCCCAGCGTTGAAACGCATTGACGCCGGCATGCACATTAAAGACCATGAGAGAGACAACAAATACGGCCAATACTGTGCATATAGTAAAAGCTTTTCGTGAGCCCCTCTTGTCGACCGCATCCGTAAATTCAAGATCGTCTGCTTCGGATGCGACTTTACGAATGGCCGCCCGGATCAGCGCAGGAGAAATGTCATGAATATCACTTTGTTCCACAAGTTCGACGATGCCCTGCAGTCTGTCACCGAGAATCTGATGTTCACTTTGAATGATTGATGCGAGTTGGCGAAGATTACGTTTATGAAATATCCAATGAAAAAGCCAGAAGTATGAAAATGCTGCCGCACAGAGTATCGCGGAAACTGAAATTAAAATTCGAAAGATTATTGCAGTATCCCAGAATCGATCTGAGACATAAAGGATAAGCCAGCTGAATGCAGCACCTGAGAGAGCCCCCAAAATAACAAAAAGCGTCTCATATAACTTTAAGCGCTTTTCGAACGATTTAAGTTTTAGCTGTAAATTCTCCGGTAATCCAATATCTAAACCCATATATTTCCTACTTGTAACAAGTCTTACTATACATCACTTTTCTTATATCTGAAACGCTTTTAATACGGTTTTATTAGAAGAGTAACTATATGATCCACATTTTTAACTTATACTGCATTATGATAAATCGCAATGAATTACTAAATTTAGGCCCCGAAGCCCTCCTCGCAGTCTGCCGAATGGCCTGTTTTCGCTCAACCGGTCCGGGGGGGCAGCACAGAAATAAAACCGATTCTGCCGTACGATTGACCTTAAAGGAAATTCCGGAGATAACTGCTACTGCCGATGACAGCCGCTCGCAACATCAAAATAAAACTGCTGCTTTGAAGCGGCTGCGTATTGAAATTGCCTATGCTATGCGCGACGAAGCAAGTGTCTGGACTGGCGATGTGAAAATGAACAGTTCAAATCCCCAATATCCGTACCTTGTTGCGTGTCTATTGGATGCACTTGAAACTGCGGAGTACCAGCTTGCCAATGCTGCTGAGCTGTTTGGCCAAAGTACGGGACAAATAAATAAGATTTTGCGCCGGGATGATACCCTTCGGCAGTATGTAAATGCCCAACGCCAAAAGCGAAATATGAAGGCTTTGAGGTTTTAGTGAATAAAATCGACAGGTTCATTTATTTTGAGTCGATTGTCTGCACTAAAAAATCCACCCATTGGACATATTTAATTGTTCTTTGTGTGATGGTATTTCTACCATTCCTCTTGACGACAGACAGTGCATCAGTCGATATCGCCGGACTAAAAATTCCTGAAATCTGCTGGTCTAAACGCATATTTAATTTTTCCTGCCCCGGCTGTGGATTAACCCGTTCATTTGTTTTAATTACCCAAGGGCAGTTTTATGCAGCGTTTGAGATGCATAAACTCGGCCTGATTATTTACCTCTTTTGTGTTTCACAGATTTTCTTCCGAATCTATTGCCTGAAAAATCCGGGTAAAGATTTGGGCAAATTCCTGCCCTATACATTCTCATTTATAATCACAGGAATCTTAATCGGTCTCTTTGTTATTTGGCTTTGCTCATTTATCTAGATAAGGATCACACCCATTATGAGCAGTTTGTCAAATTGCAGAGCCTGGCACCGTTTATATCTTATTATTTCTTTTTCTTGTCATACTGATATTGTTTACTATTACCCATTTGTGAGCGTGGGTCATTCAGATAAAAATAACAGGCTTTTTCTGATTGGATTGTTAATTTTACAAAAACAACTACCTTATGGGTTTTTCGGAGATATATGGCAAAACAACAGACATTAAAGACGGAAGTTCACTATTCGGGAATCACCCTGCACACGGGTTTGCGAGCACACATTCGCCTTAAGCCCGCACCGGTAAATACGGGTTTTGTAATCGTGCGTATCGATGTGGATGGAAAACCGACCGGAAAAGCGCTCGCGACGAATGTTATTGATACACACCGGGCGACAACAATAGCCTGCGGTAATTCCCCTGTGCATACTGTGGAACATGTACTCGCAGCACTTTATGCAAGTGAAGTCGACAATGTTATTATCGAGATGGATGGCCCGGAACCGCCAATTGTCGATGGCAGCAGCCGGCCATTTCTGGAGATGATAAATAAAGCCGGAATTTCCAAACAACGTACAGATCGCGAAATTTGTGTTATAAAAGAAGCGATTTGGGTGGAAGAGGGTGAAAGTAAACTTATAATCATTCCAGATGATCTTTACCGTATAAGCTGCACAGTAAAATATGGTGTGAGCATCCTGGATACACAGTACCGTTCTCTCGAAATTAATACTCAGAGTTTTTTCGATGAGCTCAGCCTGGCACGGACTTTTTGCATCTATGACGAAATAGAAGGTTTGATGAAAGCAGGACTTATCCGTGGTGGCAGTCTTGATAACGCAGTGGTATTAAAAGGCGATGCGATCATCTGCAAAGATGAAATGCGCTATCCGGATGAATTTGTACGGCACAAAATGCTGGATATAGTTGGAGATTTGAGTCTTGTGGGTAGACGCCTGCAAGGACAGATAATTGCAATCAAGCCAGGGCACCCGATAAACGTGTCTTTGGCACTTAAAATAATTGAAAAAATGGGCTATTAATGACAGAGATACTTGATACAAAAGCAATCATGCAAGTGATTCCGTTTCTACCGCCGTTTCTCATGCTTGATAAGGCAGTAGTGGGTGAGACGGAATCGACAGCGATAAAAGTTGTTTCAGCAGATGAGGATTACTTCTGCGGACATTTTCCTAATATGGCGATTATGCCGGGTGTACTTCAGGTTGAAGCAATATGCCAGCTCGGCCTTCTTACAGCAGGCCATTTTTCAACATTCCCTTTATTGAAATCAGCCAAGCGAATAAAGTTTCGCAATCCTGTAGTACCTGGAGACTGTCTGCAAATAGATGTGGCAGTAATTGAAAAAACAGAGAATGCATTGACCCTGTCGGGATCGACCAAGGTGAACGGCACGATATGTTGCCAGGCGGACTTCGTAATTTCAACCGAGTTGGAAGAAAACGATTTTAAACCCACATGTCTTCACGCGCTGCATGGATATGAAGACCATGAAATTCTATATGATATTGAAGCGATAAAGAATATTTTACCACACCGATTCCCATTTTTATTGGTGGACAGGATTTTTAAAATAACAGAGAAGAATGATCTGGGTTACGTCATTGGTTTGAAAAATATAACCATCAACGAACCCTATTTTCAGGCCTTCCGCGGTGACCGTCCGTATGTGCCAAACGGTGTGTTAATGGAAATTGCCGCGCAAATGGGATGCATCTGGGAGCTTTGCAGAAAAAAGAATGAAGGGAAAATTGGCATTTTTATATCGGTTGACAATGCTGAATTTTATAAGCCGGTCATTCCCGGAGATCAATTAATTGTCAAGTGTGAAAAAGTTCAGGAAAAATCGATCTTTGGGAAATGCCTCACTGAGTTGAAAGTTGCAGGTGAATTGGTAGCAAAAGTCGACTTCAAGTTTGCAGTACAGGAGGCTGAATAATGGCAAATATTCATCCCACAGCGGTCATCGGTGATGGTGCGGAAATAAGTGATGATTGCGAAATCGGGGCTTTTTGTGTAATAGGACCAGAAGTAAAACTCGGGGCCGGATGCATTCTGCATTCACACGTGGTTATCGACGGGCGAACCTCGCTTGGAAAAAATAATGAGGTATATTCGTTTGCCTGTCTGGGAAAGCGCTCCCAAGATTTGAAATATGATGGCAGTGATACTTACGTGGAAATCGGTGATAACAATGTCTTTCGTGAATACATGACTGTTAATGCTGCTACAAAGGGCGGAACAGCGACACGTATTGGTAATGACTGCCACTTTCTTTCCTATACTCACGTAGCACATGACTGTATACTCGGGAATCATGTAATCCTCAGCAGCAATGCGATGATCTCCGGCCATGTGGAAATTGGCGATAATGCCATCATCAGTGGTTATTCGGGGGTTGTGCAATTTGTTCGTATTGGTGAAGGAGCTTTTATCGGGGGCTTCAGTAAATTGGCAAAAGATGTGCCGCCATTTTATATCGCTGAAGGTTCACCTGCGGAAATTCGTGCAGTGAATAAAATTGGTATGGAGCGGCGTGGCTTCGATGCAGCAACAATTTTGGCTGTTCAGGATAGCTTGAAAATAATTATCCGTTCCGGGCTTACTGTAGAAAAAGCGCTTGCAGATTTAGGCGAGAAATATCCAGGAAATGAATTAGTGAAAACAATTATCGATTTCACTGCCGACAGTAAAACAGGCCTGGCTCGACCAAAGAAAAAAGATTAACCTTTTTGTTTTTCACATAGACTAACAGTGGGACTGAATGATAATAGACCGTATAGAACTAGTCCACCTGAAGCTTCCATTAAACAGCCCATGGAAGACTGCCTATGGTACAGAAGACTCTGTTGAGAGTCTATTTCTAAAGGCCCATTCAGGAAAACTGAGTGCCTGGACAGAAACCTGTGCCTTATCCAAACCAGACTATTTACCCGAATGCAGTCACTCCGCACGCATCGCCATCGATCAATTTTTTATGGAGCTCTTTCTTGGCAAAGACTTCCAGACTGCCGATGAAATTCATGAGGCATTTTCTATTTACAAGGGAAATACCTTTGCCAAATCTGCATTGGAACTCTGCTGGTGGGCTTTGACGTGCAAGGAAGAAAATAAAGCACTTCACCAAACGATTGGTGGAACAAAAAAAGCAGTCGAAGCCGGAATCGCTATTTCATTGCAGAAAAATAATGCCGCTTTGCTCAAGAAAATTGATGCTGCATTAAAGACAGGCTACAAACGAGTGAAGTTGAAAATTTCCCCAGGTAAGGATCGGGAAATGATTGCTGAAGTGCGCCAGGAATTTCCTAAGATCAATTTGCAGGTGGATTGCAATGGTGCCTATACCCGTAACGATATTGACGTGTTAAAATCACTCGATGAATTTAACTTAGGACTTATCGAGCAACCTTTTTATTATACAGATATTGCCGACCATGCAGAATTGCAGGCAGTGATTGATACAGATATTTGTCTGGACGAAAGCATTCGCTCCTATCACGATGCCGAGCAGGCAATTCGTCTTGGGGCATGTCGCTCTATTGCCCTTAAAATGGGGCGTGTAGGCGGTTTGAGCCAGTTATTGAAAATCCATGATTTGTGCAAACAAAATAATATTGGCTGTTGGATTGGTGGTATGCTTGAAAGCCCCGTAGGCACGATGATAAATGCCCACTTGGCATCGCTTCCAGGTATTACAAATGCAAGTGACTTGCCCATTGGCGACGAACGCTACAGTCTAGATTTCTGCGAAGAAGTAACAGCGGAAAAAGCCAAAATTCACCTGACAAAAGATTCATGGATCAAACAAGATATCGATGAAGATAAATTAAAAGATCAGGCAATTTTCATGCAGGAATACACTGTCTTCTTAACTATTTCAGCTTATGAATAAATTGACTTAGCTGCTTCTTTAATCTTAGCGATTAGCTTTTTAACATCATCGGCAGTCATCTTCGGACCTGTGCCAACAGCGACTGTACGACTTAAAATATCGACAGACTTCGGGAGTATGTCTTTCGAATAATTCATCCGACATTTTTCATTGGCCTTCATTTTAAATGGATCCATCAACGGATGAATATGGCCAATCTTATTGAGTATTGGGTCCCATTCCGTAAATGTATGGCGACCGGTTTGAATCAACCGGATACCACTGACAGCAGTTTGAAACTTGATTGCTTGCTCCTCGGTTTCCAGTTGAAACATAAGCATTTGAGAACATTCGTGGTCGAGACTGTGCAGGGGAATTTGTTTGAGTCCGCATTTGGCAGTTGCCTTGATGATTCGTTTCTTATTTGCTCGGCTCTTCTTAATCAAGCCGGGTAGGCGGTCGAGCTGTGCGGTCAGAATGGCACCTTCGATATCTGATTTACGAGTGCTACCTGCACAAAATGCCTCAATACTTTTACGGCCTTCCCAGAAAAAACCACAGCAGTCAATGAGATTTGCCAGGCGCTCATGGTGTTCTTTCTTCTTGACGATTACTGCACCGCCTTCACCACAAGTCATGTTTTTGAAAAAGTTGAAACTAAAACATCCCGCATCGCCGATTGTACCGGCAGCTTTGCCCTCATAGAATCCGCCGACACATTGGCAAGCATCCTCAATAACCAGTAATTTATGTTTGCGGGCAATTTTCATAATCGATTTCATGTCGCAGACATGGCCCCACATATGAACTGGGATTACAGCTTTAGTCCGTTTACGAATGGCCTTTTCGATGGCCTTGGGGGAAATCATGATCGATTCATCGATATCAACAATTACTGGAATCGCTCCCGTTGCCACCACTGCCGTAGCAGTTGCCATATAGGTATGGGCAGGAACCAGTACTTCATCGCCAGGTCCGATACCCAGTGCTTGCATAGCAACTGTCAGTGCAGTTGTTCCACTCGCTGTCAGGCTGACATATTTTGCTCCAGTGAATTCAGCATAGCGCTTTTCAAATTCTGCACATGCACCATTAGCTCCATAGCGAAATATATTACCACTTTCGATAACCTTAGACGCTGCTGCACTTTCTTTTTTACCTATTTCTAGCATTCAATTCTCCTGAAATTTTGCATGATATTAACCAGTTACTTACTTTAGGTGAAAATGCGAATTCGTCGAGTTTAATTGGATTAAATTAATTTAATTTTTGAAATGGATATTCATTTGAAAGAGGAATCAGGCATGGACTTAAATACGAGCTTAAAGATAATGAAACCCCGCGTATTCAGCTGGATAAATCTGCTTCTTCATGCTACTTTAAGCTGACTAAACACCTTGGATGGATGTGCAAACGCACTATTTCGGATTAATTATGACAGATATTTCACTACTTTATTTAAGCAAAAAAGATGTTGAGGAAGTGGGCTTGTCCATGACTGAAATTATCGATGTATTGGATCTTATGTTTAAAGAGAAGGGCGAGGGGCGTGTGGAAATGCCACCTAAGCCGGGAATTCATACTCGAAAAGATGCCTTCATTCACGCCATGCCGGCATATATACCCAGTCTAAAATCCGCCGGGATGAAATGGATTTCTGGATACCCGGAAAATCAACAGAAGAAACTTCCATATATAAATGGCTTGCTCATTTTGAATGATCCTGATACAGGGATTCCTACTACAATTATGGATGGGACCTGGATTACTGCACAGCGCACGGGTGCAGCAACTGCCATTGCGGCAAAATATTTGGCTCGAAAGGATAGCTCCAGCGCTGGAATTATTGCATGTGGTATACAAGGGCGTAGTAATCTCGAAGCACTCGCCTGCATTTTTGATTTAACGACCGTGAAGGTATTTGATATTTTCCCTGAAGTCGCTGAAAAATTTGCGCGTGAAATGGGGGTAATTGTTGGAGTGGATATTGAGGTTGTAAGCGATCCAAAGGATGCAGTGCTTGGTTTGGACTTGGTCGTCACCAGTGGTCCGATTCTTAAAAACCCGGATCCTGTGATTGATGTGGATTGGCTCGCTGAAGGCGCTTTTGCAAGTTTGGTCGATTTTGATTCCTATTGGAAAGCCGATGCGTTAAGGCAGGCAGATAAATTGGCAACAGACGATATTCGCCAAATGGGCTATTATCGCGAAGCGGGTTATTTTAAGAACACACCAGAAGCGTATGCTGATTTGGGCGACATTGTCACCAAGCGAAAAGTTGGACGAGAGACCGAACAGGAACGTATCATCTCGATTAATTTGGGCCTGGCGCTGGATGATATGGCAACGGCTATATTGATTTATAATAAAGCGCTTGAGAAGAATATCGGGACCCAACTGCCACTATAAGTTTAATACTGACGATGACTTTCCAGGCTAGGAATCGGATTTCTCATCTTTTTCTGCTTGCTCACGCAATTTATCTTTTTTACTTTTGCGTTTGCCCTTAACTGGTGCCTTACCCTTTTCTTTTGGAGCAGCTTCACCCGTCAATTCAAAACCAGCAACTTGTTCACGTTCCAGGGTAATACCTGCACGCTTTTCGATAAGTTTGAAGTGGGCCTGAGTCTCGTGGTCGATAAACGATATCGCGGTTCCTGAGCGGCCGGCTCTACCGGTACGGCCAATACGGTGAATATAATCCATCGCAGCGCGCGGTAGGTCGTAGTTCACGACGTAAGACAGTTTGTTGATATCGATGCCGCGGCAGGCAATATCTGTGGCAATTAAGATATCGATTTCTCGGTGTTTAAATTTCTTCAAGACCTCGATGCGTTCAGGTTGTTTGAGATCACCATGAAATGCATCGGCTGAAATGCCTTCTCGCTGCAACTTGAGTGCGAGATTGCGAGCAGCGCGTTTACTTGCGACAAAGACCATCGCATAGTCCCAGCTCTCAGTGCTGA
>JABSQK010000346.1 GCA_013215875.1 Lentisphaeria bacterium | reverse complement strand
GGCCAATTCTTCGATATTTGACTCCAGGCGCTCCAAAGTGGGATTATCCGCAAGTTCCTGGTTGATACGACCCTGCAAATCCATCAATGGCGCCATCAAAATTTCCAACGATTGGATTTGATGAGGTGCCAGTTGCTGATCCTGCCTCAGTGACAGGTTTTGGCTATGATATAATCCTTGTTGAACCATAATGCTCCCAGACCAAGTTTATTTTATCGGTCAACATAGCTAACTATATAGCTAACAAGCAATTTTTCTGCCAAAGTTTGATGAAAATGGAAAATATTACCGATTTTTCTTCTTTTTCTTCATTGTCAGTGCATATGGAAGGATTATAAAAAAAGCTGAAAAAAACTGTAAACCCCTGACCATGAAGGAGCTATAGAAGGAAGCTATAAGCATTACGATGATAGCGGCGGCGGCTCCGGCAATGAGCGATTTATCTGCTTCAATCTTTAATTTATGTTTAAAACAAAGTTTTAGTGAGGAAACCATAACCAGCATCAGTATGATCGCAGCTAAAATCCCACTTTCCACAGCTTGAATCATAAAAAGCGGATGACTGTCCTTTTCCATGTAGTTGAAAGCGCTTTTTTCGATTGCTAAACTGTAATTGATCCTGTCTTTGCTGTAAAAGGGATTAATCTGTTTCTGATAGTTGCCCAGGCCAATCCCTAATAAGGGACTGTGGCTGATTAGGTTTAGGGCTGCCTGCTGTTCAAGAACTTTTTGCTGGTAGGGTTCCCAGTAGCCCAGCTTGTTATCCATGCCCTTCAATGGCATCGGTAAGCGGCCAAAATTGTCTTTTGTTTTGTGTACCGCATGGGAATCGATTAAGACCATACCATGGCGGGGATTCATATAAATGAGCAGTATAAAACTGCAGATAAAAATGACTGCAAAGCCTACTGACAAACGTTTCTGATTTATGAACAGAAACATGATAGATATGGCAATAACTGTAATAATTAACAGTGCCAGGTTGAGAATAAATACGAACAGAAGTAACACAGTAATTACACAAAGGATGCGCTGCCATTTTTTCCGGTATACACCCCAAAAGGATAAAATAAACGGTGCAAGCATCGCTGCGTACAACGATAAAATATTTAAGCTGCTTTCAGAACCGGCCATTTTGCTGCGCGATGGATTGTACTGCATGCCAAAGAGCGAATCCATTTCCCCCAGGTCAATTATCCCCCGAAAACTCTTGCCCAAAAATATCTGGGTATATTCACAGAGCCCAAACAGAATAACCACTCCGGACATTGCCCAGATACACAGCAATGCTGCATCGAGAAACTTTTGTTTTTTAAGAACGTGAATAAAAATGAATGTGGCGATAACGAAGACTTCCAGGTATTGTATCCATTCCTTGTAGCCAGCCATGCGATCAGTAGTCGTATCGGATTGGTCAAAGAGTCGCAGTACGGAAAAGATACTGAGGAAACAGATGAACAGAAAGAGAAAATTAAGTTGTGGTATTTCCCCGATGCTCTTAAACTCTTTTTTCAGAATCAATTTAATAAGCAACAGTGAAAAGAGCAAAAGCAGCAACAGGTCTGAAAATGTTAAGCCGATTCCGGGAATTTTGAGTATGATACGTACCAGTCCTGAATTCGTTTCATATCCCGTAAAATAATAGGCCTGTTTTTTTGCCAGTTCATCCGCCCTGGCAGAATCCATTTCTTTTATAATCATTACTGTTTCGGAATTGCCCAGTAAATCCAGCTTCTCATCGTTAATAAAAATAAACTTATTGCCCTGCCGCAGGACGGCATGGGAATCGTAGAGTGCCAGGGAGCCTTTGCTCAATTGCGGTTTAGTACCAAAGCGCGGAACGAAGTTTTTATATGACTTTTCTGTATGAATGCTCTCGATTCGGCCATATTGAATACCGGCAAGATACAGTGCTGTATGTCGCAAGGTCAGCTGAGTATGCAGGCTGATCACGAACAGTACGAATACCGGCAGCAGCATTTTTTCAATAAGTTTTAATACTTTATTCATCTTAAGCAAATATGGGCTATAGTTTAGAGCATTTAAAGATAGCTGTAGTTTGGCTAAAATCTACATTCAGGAATAAAGTAAAATGAGCAACGTTCTTTCAATAAAAGCAGATGACTGGGTAAAAGATGTACTGGAGCATGACGGAGATGTACTGGTAGACTTCTGGGGAAACAATTGTGCCCCATGCACAACACTGGCACCCATCATTGAAG
>JABSQK010000345.1 GCA_013215875.1 Lentisphaeria bacterium | reverse complement strand
TTTTGCACCACGAATGGATTCAACAGTTTTTTCGATGAGGTGTGAACGCGCCTGGGTCAATACAGAAATGCAGACATCGTCTGGTATGAGATCGTCGTCAATTAATTTGCGGACAAATTCAAAGTCATCGCTCGAGGCGGATGGAAAGCCGACTTCGATTTCCTTGAAGCCAATTTTGAGCAGTGTTTTAAAGTAGCGTAATTTTTGTTCCGGCGACATTGGGTTTGGCAATGCCTGGTTGCCATCACGTAAATCGACAGCACACCATATGGGTGATTCTGTAATTTCAGTATCGGGCCACTTGCGATCGGTAATTTCTATCGGGGCGGGCTTGGCAAAATTCATTTTTGCTATTTGAGATTTCATTTTAAGTTCCTTAATATTATGAATAAATTGTAAGTTTTGTAGCGATTAGAATAGAAGCAGTAAGCCACGCAGTCGTTTTGCGATACTTACAAGTCCCTTGCTACTGTGCTCAATGGCACTTCTTACAACTGTTTCTTTCATAATGAACCTTTTCTCTTTACATTATAAACGCTGAAGCATTAATCCGCCATCAACGTTTACAATCTGCCCTGTTGAATATGGCATATCACCGCGAACCATGGCCGCTATGACTTTGCCTGTATCCTCAGGATAGCCCCATCTGGGCTGAACGCAAAGATTCTCCTCAAATATTAATTTGTCATATTTTTCAGTAACAACAGAGGTCATGTCCGTTTTGGTTACGCCGGGCTGCACTTCATATACTGGAATGTTATATTCGCCAAGACGCACTGCCCATAATTTTGTGGCCATGCTAACTGCGGCCTTAGAAACACAATACTCACCACGACTCGGTGAAGCGACCACAGCAGAGATACTCGAGACATTAACAATATAAAATGCGGCATCAGCATTTTCTTCACGTTGTTTAATAAACCAGTTGGCGCAGGCCTGTGTCAAAAAGTAGGGCCCCTGTGAATTGATGCGCATAACGCGCTCATAGCTTTCTTCTGTCGCATCCAAAATATCCGCCCGTGTATCGGGTGCCACACCGGCATTGTTTACAAGGACATTGAGCCGGCCATAGTATGCATCGATTTCTTTGAGCATGCGCTCACGGTCTGCAGCATTACTGATATCCGCCTGAGAGTAGAGTACATCGGCGCCGAGGGCTTTCAGTTCATCAATCGTTTCTTGCACCTGGGACTGCTCGCGCCGGCCGCATATGACCAGGTCGCAGTTATCGGCGGCGAGGCATTTTGCAATACCCAGCCCGATACCCCGGCTGCCGCCAGTGATTAATACTACTTTTTTAGACATGATTTATTTAGAGCTTTTCTAAGTCGCCTGAATTTTTTACAACCGTACCAAGGATACCATAGGCGGCTGCTTCTTCGACAGTCAACCAGAAATTGCGGTCCGTATCTTTTTCAACTTTGGCAAGTTTCTGTCCGGTTTGTTTGGCAATGATTACGTTGAGGCGCTTGCGCATCTTCAAGATTTCATCGGCTTCAATTTCGATATCTGTTGCCCAGCCGCCGGAACCACCAGAAGGCTGATGCAGCAGGAAGCGTGTATTTGGCAACGCAAAGCGATCCTTTTTTGGAACACTTAAAAAGATGTGTGCACCCGCACTGGCAACCCAGCCGGTACCAACAATCTTTACGCGCGGTTTTACAAAATTGATCATATCGTGGATGGTATCGCCAGCTTCCACATGTCCACCAGGGGAATTGAGGAAGAGTGTAATATCATCGTCTGAATCGCTTGCCAGTGCAAGCAGCTGTGCCATGACTTCTTTGGCAAGCTTCATATCGATGCCACCGCTGATTATAATGGTGCGTGATTTATAGAGTTTTTCGGCAATTGCCGGACTGTCTTTTTTATCTTTTTTATCTTTGCCTTCGCATTCGTCGTCTTCATCTTCGTCGTCGTATCGATTCCACATAGTGTTATCCTTTTATTTATTAATCACAGGTAAATCTGGAAG
>JABSQK010000344.1 GCA_013215875.1 Lentisphaeria bacterium | reverse complement strand
TTCTTCAGGAACAATCTTTTTGATCTCAAGAATTTTGACTTCTTCTTCCTTAGGAGGTTCAGATTCAAAGACAAACTTTTCGGGCAATTTTGAATTGTCAGAATTGTCGGTAACTTTGTAGAGGATCATTCCAACAATCAGCAAGCTGAAGATAAGCAAACCAATAATAGTCGACCTTGCGTCGAGAATATTCTCTTTTACCTGGTCCCTCTGCACATCTTCGTAAGAACGATCACTGAGTTTTAGATTTTTATTGTCACTCATAACTGGCTTCCCTTGGATTAAACTACTCTTTAACCTCTACTGTGGCGGACACTTTGGTTATTCCGGCTGTGGAACAACTTGCCATGACTGCTGCCACCTGGTCCCATTTCACATTCTTATCACCACGAATCACGACTGCCTGTTCCTTGTCACGCATTTTTGCCTGACTGAGCTGGATGGCCAAAGATCCCAGCGAGACCTTTTCATTATTCACATGATAATAAGCTTTGCCACCAGGTAAATGACGCACATTTACTACGATAGGCGCTGATGGTGGTTTTTCCACCTTTAGCTTCTTACTCATAGTCGGAAGGTTGATCGAAAGATCCTGTTCCAGCTTAATGAACGATGTTGTTACCAGAAAGAAAATGATCAACAGGAATACACAGTCAATCATGGGGTCCATGTTGACTTTCAGGTCTTCATCTTCTTCTCGTGAAAACTTCATGCTTAGGCATCCTCTTCATCATCGTCATCGCCATCATCTTCAAAGCCAGATTCCTTGCGCAATTTTTTAAGCAAGTGAACAAATTCAGCAGTTTCGGTTTCACAGTCACCGATTAGCATTTGAAGTTTTTGGTTGTAGAGGAAGTAAACGAATAAGGATGGTACCGCGACACATAGGCCAAAGGCAGTGGTTAGAAGTGCCTGCTTAATACCGGAGGCCATTTCCATGGCTTTACTGGCTGTAGCATTTTCTCCAGACAGACTGTCAAAACAAGCGATCATACCTGTAACTGTTCCGAGCAGTCCAACCAATGGTGAAACAACCGCGATAAAGTTAAGCATACGTACGGGAAAACGCATGCGGTTTACTTCATTACCAGCTGCAGTTTCGACACGCTCATTAATTTCGGCCATATCTGAAGATGCGAAATTTACTACCATCGCACTGCAGGCACGAGCAAGAAGGCCCTTCTGATTCAAGGCCAGCGTCTCAAACTTTTCGAGGTTACCCTCTTTGATTGCTTGACGACCGCTATCGATAAATGCTTTTGGCATATGAACGCCTTTACGGTAATACATTACACTGCGCAGTGCCACGATGATCATGAGCAACAAAAGTATGCCGATAGGATACATCAGTGGACCACCCGCTTTGAAGCGGTCAAATAAAGATTGGTGGCTGCGAATGAAATTCGGTCCGTTACCAGAGATCTTGGCCCATTTCATGCCGGGATCCACATTACCTTTATAACGGACAACATAAAACTTACCGCCTTTGGGGCCCTTGGAGCCTATTTCAACAACCTTGAAGAACGTGCCATTGTTTTTGTAGACATCATCTGCAGATAGCTCATCAATCGGTGTTTTTGTGACCACGGTGAATTTTTTGTTATCACCTTCATCTAATTGGTCTGCCTCACTCATGGCATCATCGCCAGCGAGTACGTCATCGTCGACTTCATCGGGCAGGCTCAATTCATCAGCCGCATCTTCCTGAGCGTAAGTGTTGATTGGCATTAAGGTGGCTGTCGACATTATTACGACGATTAGCAGACAAAGCAGGCTTTGCCATTTGTTTAAGTATGGATTCACACGCATGGTATTAATTACTCCTTTTTATTATTTAGCTTCTTCTTGCAGGACTACCTGCAATAAATTTCTGGCTTTTCTCATCATACTTGCATCGTTATTTGGATATTCACGAATACAACGATCGAGATATGTTTTTGCCAAGCCCCACTTTTTCAATTGGATGGCAGTTCTGCCAGCATCAAATAATGATGCTTGACGGGGATAAAGTGTTACACTGGCCTCAAGATGAGGAAATGCTTTTTTATAATTTACAGGTTTACTTCTGAGGTAACCATCGGCCACATAATAATTTGCATCCGCCTTCACATCTTCAAAGGTCTCGGCTTGGGCAATATCTAAAAAGCGGTTTCTAGCTTTCACTTTTTTACCCGTGGCCATTTCCGCATGGGCCTTGTAGTAATCCATATAGGTGCGCCAGGCGGATTCCTTAAACTTAAGTGAAAAATCCTTATGCTTTGAAAATACTTTATTCCATTGTTTTGCTTTATAGCAGGCCATCAATGTATCCTTATACACTTCCTCGATCGCTTTGAACTTCGGATATTGGAAAATGAAGGCCGTTAATACATCAATCGCTTCATTGTATTTTTTAAGATTAATCAAGCTCTGTCCCAACATGTACATCGCCTGCTCACGGGATTTATTTTTCTTAAAAGTGATATTTTTATAGAAGGGAGTTAGGGCCATTACGACGCCACTCCAGTCTTCCTTTTTCCAATACATGAAGCCAAGGGAATAACGAATTTCACCCACATCATAATTTTTAGGAATGGCCATCTTTATACCATTCCAATTGGATTTCTTGCCCATCAGGTGCTTTGATCTATGGACGGCAATTGGCTTTCCTAATTTATTTACCTTATTGGTACCATACTCATCCAGCAAGGTCAAATAAGCCTCCATACTGTCTGTGTAAAGTTCGCCCTTCATGCCATAATGCCCTAAGAGCATTAAGCCAGGTCCTCTAAATTTATCGTCGCGATAGCCCTTCAAGTAAGGTCGGAAAATTTCCGCCATCTTTTCATATTCTTCAATTTTTGAAAATGCCAGGCCACCGGCATAGCGGGCCATGTTCACGTATTTGTCTTTCTTAAAACCTTCTCGCGCTTTTTGGCCTTTGAGCTTATCAAATTGCTTAACATACTCAAGGAAAATTTCGCCCGCTATGGCATGTTCATTTAGTTCTGTAAATGCTTTCCCCGATTTCATCATAGACAGTTTAATCCATTGCGTTGGATCAATATGAAGCGGTGGTGTTTTAGGGCGCCTAAGAAATACCCATTGTGTTTGAAATTTCTTCGTATCAAAATCCATCGATTTGTTGCAGACCTCTTTCCACAGTGTTTCCGCCATCAGCCGCTTTTTCTCTTTTGTTTTGTTGCCTTTACCTTTAATCATTTGCGATGCCACATGGTACCAGGCCTCAGCCAGGTGATTGTTATCGTAGTACTGGTTTTCGATCACCCATTTAAAAGCCTCAACCATTTTTGTCTTATTTCCCTGGAGGTCCCAGGCATTGGCAATGCGAATCCCGGCTTCATATACCGAGCGCAGTTGATCATCTCTTGTTTTTGCCTGCACCATCACTTTACCATCATTATCCAGAGGCGGGCCATACATACGAATGTAATTTCGATACTCAATGACTGCATTAGATTGAAGTCGTTTTATGTAATATAAATCGGCCAAGGCCAGGCGTAAAGCACGACCCTCTTCAGATTGAATTTTATAAGTACCAATTTCTTTCCTTATTATAGCAATGGCTTTCTCGATCTGCTTTGGTGTTTTTGCTAGAGGAACAATCCCACTAGTTATCCATTTATCAGGAGTGATTTTCTTTTTTGTTGAGTGAAGTTTTTTATTCTCTGCCCTGATCTTGGCTGCATCCGATTTGGTAATCCTGTATAATTCAAAATATGCCTCTGATGATCTGTCATCTTTTCCCACTTTCACCCCATTTAAGGCGATATAAGTGAGTATTAGGACTTTGTGTGGTGTTTTTGGTTCAATCTTT
>JABSQK010000343.1 GCA_013215875.1 Lentisphaeria bacterium | reverse complement strand
TTCTTCAGGAACAATCTTTTTGATCTCAAGAATTTTGACTTCTTCTTCCTTAGGAGGTTCAGATTCAAAGACAAACTTTTCGGGCAATTTTGAATTGTCAGAATTGTCGGTAACTTTGTAGAGGATCATTCCAACAATCAGTAAGCTGAAGATAAGCAAGCCAATAATAGTCGACCTTGCGTCGAGAATATTCTCTTTTACCTGGTCTCTTTGCACATCTTCGTAAGAACGATCACTGAGTTTTAGATTTTTATTGTCACTCATACTGGCTTTCCTTGATTAAACTTTACTCACATGGTAACAGATATTGCCACCACATCCTACTATAGGCATTGATGATGTTTTTTCCACTTTTAGCTTCTTAGTTCTAGAAAGATAATGCTCAGTAGAAAAGTCACTCATGGGGTTCATATTGACTCTCAGGTCGTTCTCTCTATCGCTTGAAAACATCATACTACGATTCCTCTTTAAAAGTTTCGTTATAAGCAGATTATTATTTAAGCAATTTTGATCCCTGTTTCAGCCTAATCAGGCTGGTCTTCATAAAACATAAAACCTGGCACTTAAGCAAATGCCATGCATTGAATTTTTCTTATTCGAAAAACAGATCATCCAGATCTGGCGCCGTACCGAAGCCACGGAGGGCATCGCCATAGCGGTAATAGACTTCCAGGCAAAGCGCACCAAGAGCGGTGGTATATACACGACCGGCGCCATGAGTATCGCCACTAGGCTCCCAGCTTCCTGCCTGGTCTCCAGATTTGGATTGATTTTCCAAAAGTACATCGCGAATCCGGCGGTTCCACCAGATACGATATTCGCCGCCCATATTATGCATGGCATAGGTTGTATAGTACCAGCGATAGAAGTTCTTGCCTTTCCAGGTCGGCGGCATACTCTGTTGAATTTTCGCCGCCTTGATTAAGAGGTGGGACTTAATTCCTGTACCACTGAACTGACGAATAACCATACCAGCTCCACCCAAATTAACACTGCCAGTGCCGTATTTCATTTCTTTATTTACTGTATAACCAATACCACCCTTTGAGGAACGAGTACCGCCTTGATCCGTGGCCCGGTCAACCCAGGTCATGGCATTGGAGAATAATTTATGATCAAATTTAATGTTGGCAAGCTTGGCAGTTTTGAGGGCCTGGATAAACCAGCCTGTTACCGACATATCGCTTTCTGATGCTTTTGGCCCATAACGCCAACCACCGTCTTTGGCAACAGCATAGTCACAAAAGTTTATTGATTTTCTCGCTGCCTTACCGATTTCTTCATCAGGAGCACGGCCGAAGGCTTCACATATGGCAATGGTGGCAATGGCATGTTCGTACATATTGCCACTGAGTGCGCCACTGGGTTTTTGTTGTTTGACCAACCATTGTATACCACGTAGAACATTGCGACGATAATCACCTTTTCTTATGGTATGACCACCGCCCATTAACGCAAGCAGTGCAAATCCTGTAATACCAACATTTGGGCCTGCCGTTACGTCTTTCTGTCGGTCGTCAGGAATCGCTTTATCCCATTTGGGTGCAATCCAATGACCGTCACTTTCCTGATGCTTCACCAACCAGGCAAGCGCCGCATCTACAGCTGTGTGAGCACCGGCACCACCGCCCTTGCCCATCTTTTTCATGAATTCACCATCGCCAAATAGATTGATATTTACATCACCCAGTATACCCGTAGTAGGCGCGTTTAGTTCACCAAATTGCTGTGGGGTCACTTTTACGCGTTGTTTAGGCGGAGGGCCTCTCGCTATCAGTGAATTAACCGGACGATTTCTAGGCGTGGGTTCCTTGAAGGTAAAAATATCTGCTGACTTGTTGATCGCAACCGCAATCGGTGTCGCCTGATGTTCAATGATATCAGACGTTTCAACAATTTCTTCCATGGTCTCTTCAATATCCATCTCAGTCACTTCAGTCGATATCTCGGTGACAACCTCAACACTTTCTGTTTGAACGACTTCAACTTTCTGTGTTTCTACAGGGTTGGTCGATACTTGAATGTTGGGGGTTTCTTCTTCTTTTTGTTCATCCGGTTCTTCAAGTTTTTCTTCAGGAACAATCTTTTTGATCTCAAGAATTTTGACTTCTTCTTCCTTAGGAGGTTCAGATTCAAAGACAAACTTTTCGGGCAATTTTGAATTGTCAGAATTGTCGGTAACTTTGTAGAGGATCATTCCAACAATC
>JABSQK010000342.1 GCA_013215875.1 Lentisphaeria bacterium | reverse complement strand
GCGGCTACAATGTGATGGAAACTCCTTGCAAACGCGACCTGCTGGGTGAATTGACAGAAGCGTGTAAGAAATACGACATCAAGATCGGTTTTTATTATTCCCATTGGCTGGACTGGGATGGGACCGGCGGCGAAGTGGATTTCGCCTATATGGAAAATGACGAGTACGTGCACCCGAGTGATGAGGAATATCAGGCCTACTGGGAAAATAAGTGTCTGGCACAGGTGAGCGAATTAATCGATGCCTATGACCCAACTTTCTTCTGGTTCGATACCTGGAGTGAAGACGCATTTGAAAAATTGACCGATGAACGCTTAAATCAACTCATCGGATTGATTCGTGAAAAAAGCCCGGATTGTTTGATTAACAGCCGTATCAATTTTAAGAATCCACCCGATGATGTGGATTACATTTCCACCAACGATAATGAGTTTCCAGATCAGGGATTTGATAAACCCTGGGAAACATCTGGTACACTCAACCATTCCTGGGCCTATCATAAATTGGACTTCGACTGGAAATCCACCGAACAGTTGTTGCGCTACTTGATTGGTAATGCAGCCCTCGGCGGCAACTATCAGTTAAACGTTGGGCCGACTGGAGATGGCCTATTTCAGCCCGCGGCGATCAAGCGCCTGCGTGAAATCGGCTCCTGGATGGCTGTCAACAGTGAATCCATTTATGGAACTGAAGCTGGACCTACCGGTAAAACAAGCTGGGGCGCATCAACCCAAAAAGGGGATGTAGTCTACCTTCACTTATGTGATGTGCAGGCGGGTATGGCGTTACGAGTTGAGGAACTTTCCAGCGTGAATCATATCACTGTACTGGAAACCGGCGAGCAGCTTACTTTTACACAGGATGAAAATGCTCTATGGGTAAACCTGCCAAAAGGATTGTCCGGTCTGCAAATCCCCGTTTTGAAGCTCGTGTAATATCGTTCCTTAGGAAGCCGAGCTGGAGCTCAGCGCGCCCAGGAGAATGCCCTGCGGACCGATGCTCTTTTCGGTCGCTGAAGATGCAAACAGAATTTCAAAATCATCTGGCAATGCAATATCTACCGGCTCGGTGTGCCAAGCATCATATCTGATAATACCATAAATTATATTGCCGCTTTTATCGGTCCAGGAAAGTGCCGAAAACGATGCAGATGCATCACATCGCAGAGGACAATCAAAAAGTAAATTTGCTAAATCTCTTGCGCCATTCTCAGGAATAGCACCAATGAAGATCCTCCGTGCTCCGCCAGCATTACTTGTCTCAGAAGCCAGCAATCGCGAATTGCCCGATGCATCTGTTACTGTCGATAAGATGTCTGCGCCATTGCTTTCAATCTTTAAATAATCATTGCGTAAGAAGTCTTCGGGCCGGCCAGCCATGCCATCTACTGCTGAAAGTGCTGCATGGTCATACCATGAATAATTTGTATCGCCAACAGAAAATTCCAAAGGCTCAAAAGCTTTGGGACTATCAATCAACGAAAGTCCAAATGCATCGAGAATTTCCTGACTGGCTGTTCCGCCGGATAAGATCACATCGCGATCACTGGTGAGTAATTCTTTTAATGCACTTTCCTCTTCAAAAGTCATGGCAGTTTCATTGAAGAATGGATCTGCAGAGTTTAAGCCGAGCTGGAGCTCAGCGTTCCCAGGATTTAAACGTGGCAAGAATAAAACAATCGGATTTTCTTTGGGCACTGATTGCCAGTCTTTAAGCGATACCGAGCCACGAATCGGATATGCACAATTTTCTGCAAAGTCTCCTAACACATAATTATGCGGTTTCTTTGCCGTATCCACAGCCAGAACTGCGCCATGCAAAACCTCTGGTGGATGTGCATCCAGAACAGCCTTTAATTCTGCCTGTTTATCATAATAATCTTTGCTAAGGCAATCGGACCAAAAATGATAGAGCCCTTCGTAGCATGGCTTCCAGCCAGTGTCTGTCCAGGTAAAATGACTGAGAGCATCAATACTTTCACGGATTGCTGATGCTTCGGGCGGAAACCAGTTTTCAATAATATCACCGGAATCCAAACCACGAACAAAACTTGCTTTAGGGGATACAGCGGCATTTATCAAACCGCAGAGATTGCATGATCCGGCATTAAAATATTCACCATTGTGTACATACATAATACCATATTTATCGGTCCAATTTTCCAGCGGTTGTGTCAAAACCCAATCGGCAATACTATCACATTTTTTAATATCAATGCTTTGATTATGGTCCCATGCATCAAAGGACCAGTAAGGTCCCAGTGATGAAAGAACTTTGATATCAGCAGCATTCGCAACTGCCTTTAAGTCATAGTGCGCCTGCAGCATGGTCTCCTGTCCATAGTGCTCAAAAATACTACCATTGGAATTATAGGAATCGTCACCGAGTCGAATGGCACTCACACCAAGCATTGAAAAGTAACTGACCAATTGTGAGCTCCACCATTGTCCGGCGGTTTGTCCCGAACTTATTCGATAGATGGGATCTTCGCGCAATTCCGTGTTCCAGTTAATCACCCCCGCTTTGTCATCACGAAATTCCGGATGCCGATTACAGAATTCATCAGCCCGACGCCATTCAAATTTGTCCGCATGTGGATTATTTTCCTGACGCAAAAATCGCCCGTGTCCAGTTTTTGCCGTGAATGTAAAAAAGGTCCGAACCATGACTCGGTCGTAGCCACCCGCTTTTAACAGTTCTACCAATTGGGCAAATTCGCTTTGGGTCCAGTATTGCAGTGAGTAGGGTTCGCGAGGATCTTTCCAAATCAGAATATTGCGATGCGTATCATTTAACTTGCCGGGCACATGGGCTGGCAGGGCTTCATATGTATCAACAGAAATTTCACAGAACTCGAGAATTAATTCGCTATCAGCCTTAGTCGAAATGAATGACTGTCGCTTTTCAAGAAACTTCTTTGTGCCAAAGTCCAGAAGATTGACATCAAAACCGGAAAGGACCTGATCGATAAAAGGGTTCATTAATATTCATCTATCCTCATATAAATTTCGTGTTTGTAGTGGTCGCAAGATGCGACGTTGAAGACATTGCATGCATAATGATTTATTATTCAACAACACTCTTTGTATGCGATACGCTCACGCGGCACTCTGTCGCTACTACAAACATTTTACCTTTCTCACTTTAGTTCAACATGTCCCCAAATCGAGGGTTTGTTAATTACACCTTCACTCTTTGGTAATGGCCAGTAGCCATTGATATTTTCAATACGACCCGGTGATGTCAGATTAATCGATAATCCAATCTGGCTGATGTGAGACTGAAGCTTTCAAGCTCCGGCCAGTCACCTGGAATTTCAAAGTGAAACCGGTGCCAGTCATTTGTCAGTTTAAGCGACCATTCAAATTTTTTATCCTTAGGGTGATTTTTCATCTTAAAACCAACTGTTAACGGTACCGCTGCGCCACTCCGTTTAGCCCAGACAGACATTGATTTAATTTTACCGGGAATCTTTTTATCAACCAGACCAAGATTGTAATACTGGAAGCCGGTTTCAAAAGCAATATTGATTGCCATCGACGACTGTTTATCCACATTGGCGCCAGTCGGAATATCCTTGGTCGCTTTGAAACTGCCTTTGGCCGTACTCCATTCTTCTTTCCAGGCAATGCTGTTCAGGTCAGCAAGGTTACGTACTGCTTCCTGTGCAAAACAGAGCTGACTGAGTAATATTAAAACAAAATAATTGCGTATAATCATCTTTTTGCTGTCATTTATTGTGTGGTGGAGGTGAGAGGGGTTAATATTCTTTGAGCCAGAAGTCCCATGGGGAATGAGGGATTGCACCACCACCCATTTCCATCTCCCATGTGCTGTACAAACCTAGATTCATATTCCAGCCATAGCCCTGATATAGGTGCTCAGGATTTGTCAATGTTGCGGCATGGCCGTCAAAAAATACCGTGGGGCGTCCGCTGCGGTGCCAGGACTCAGCACCATAAGGACTTTCATAACGAAACGTTGAAATAGATTGCTGCCGAATATCATTGCGGTGAGTGGAACAATAGTGAAAGGGCGTTTGTTCAGGTTTGCTGAAGGTACGAATCTTAAATGACCATGGTTCAGCTGCGAACTGCCATGCATAATGTTGAAAAAGGCCTGAATAAGAATTGTATTGCCCACCATCTCCATAAGGAGAATTATAGCCGTAGTTACTCCCCACAGACATACCCGATGACGGACAAATGAAGATGCCACCAGTTGCGCGATTATCCAGTCCATTACCCGATGGCCCCTGATAGGACTGCCCGGAATATTCATCAAGCAGATATTCTAGTCCAACACCTCTGGCCCCCTTTTGAAATGGATCAAAACCATTAGGATTATAGGGCAGCATTTCTTCATAATCATCACCATAGGAAATTTGCCCCATACTGACCTGTTTGAGATGTGTCAGGCACAGAATTATACGCGCGCGCTCTTTTGCTTTTGTCAAAGCAGGTAGTAGCATGGCCGCAAGAATGGCAATAATCGTCACGACTACCAGGAGCTCTATCAGGGTGAACCTTATCTTCACTCGCTTCTCGATCAGTCGCTTACGACTAATCTGCCAGCATGCCGCTCGTAAACGAGCTAATGGCTCTATCAGGGTGAACCTTATCTTCACTCGCTTCTCAATCAGTCGCAAGTGAGCTAATAGCTCGTGAAGGGCAAAGTGTGGTTTACGTCTATCCATTAAGTAATCGCTCCAGTTTTTGTGCGTACTTCATATCTCGCTTATTGCTAACATTAGGGGCACTATGTTAGTTTACAAGTGGTTTGCACAAGTATTTTCAGACTAGATAGGTTGCAAACTAACATTTAATCTATACTGTTAGCTCATGCCAATCGAACGTAAATCAACAACAACCATGCAAGATATCGCCAAACGTTGCGGGGTTTCGCACACCACAGTATCCTTTGTCTTACGTGGACGTGAGATGGGAATAAGTGAAACGACCCGTCAAAAGATTCTCTATGAAGCGATTTGTTTGGATTATCAGACCCGTGCTGACCAACGCATTGATGCGGGAAAGATCCGCGTCTCTTTATTAGTACCTGAATATGACAGCTTGTATCACGGTGACCGCTACTACTGCCGGCTACTGGCTTGCCTGATTGAGCAAGAAGAAGAAACCGGTGTAAAAGTCATAGTACAGGCATCGAACAAACGAGATATTGTCCGTACCTTATATAAAAGTATTTGTGAAGACCGTGTGGACCTAGTGATGCCTATCTGTATTGGCGAAGATGAGCTTGATTTAATAATAGACTTATCTCCTGTGCCAGTGCTGACCTGTGAAGTCTGGGCCCAGGGTAAATGCAGCTTTATCGGGTATGACAGTGAATGGATTGGTGCAGAAGCCGCCCGGCAATTTTATGCAGCTGGGCATCGCAAAGCAGCAATCCTTAAATGTGGAGAGATGATTTCCGAACGGAAAAAGAGTTTCACAAGTGAGTGGATGAAGCTGGGTGGAGAAATCGTTGCTAGTCATGATGTTTCTGATCTTTCGATGAAGGACAGCTATGAAGACTCATTGCACTTTTTTAAAGCCGGCCATGATTTCACAGCACTATTTTGTATCAATGATTCCGTAGCCATGGGAGCGATGCAGGCGATTTATGAATGCGGTTTGTCAGTGCCCGATGATATTAGTATCATTGCTTGTGATGATGATGGATATTCACAATTCGCTCATCCTGGAATCAGCACATTTCGTTTAAATGAGAACGAACATTCCAAGCAGTTGATCGACGAATTTAAACGATTGATTCATGATGGGGTAGGGCTTATGTCTATTGCTAATAAGGCGGAGTTTATCAAACGCGGCAGCTTGAAAACGATTGATGTACCAGCTGAAGTCTTAAAGGCATAGCCATTAAGATAAGCAAGTGGGCTCTGCTCAGTGGACACTATCCAAATCTGCCACAGCCAAGCAGTTCTTTTCAAAATTCTCCGTCATTACGTTCGCCATCCGCTTAATAAACAACTATACTGAAAGCTAACCACCTAGATTTATGAATCGATATTTACAGTCTATAAAGCTATTCTCCTTTTGCTTCAAACCGTATAAAAAAGCATTTTGTTGGACCTTGCTCATTGTGCTTGTTTGCAGCATTGTTGAACTTGCGGTGCCACAAATTCTGGCCATTTACATGGACAGTTTTGAAAACAAAAAAGAGATTTTGTTTTTGGGCTTTAATTTAGCGGAATTAGATGCCTACCAAATGCAGCTAATCTTCTTGCCTTTGGCGATGATATTATTTGCCATATTGCGATTCTTTCTGGTCTATTTAAAAGTGCTTCGCCAGGGTGAACTGGGGCAAAAATCGCTTATGCGTATTCGCCAGAAGATTTACCATACGGTGCAAAATTCGTCTTTTTCATATCACGATACCAAGCATACCGGCACACTAATTTCAAACTTAATTGAGGATGTACGCTATAGTACACAGTTTATTGAAATCGGCCTTTTTACCGCCATCGATGCAGCAATATTCGTGCTTGTTTTAGAAGTGGTTTTATTTTACAATTTCTGGTATGTCGCTGTCGCCTCAATACTCACACTGTTTCTCGGATTTGTTTTCACGAGCGTATGCTATTATTTTTTGTTTCCCATGTTCACCAGAACCAAGGTACTCTTTGCTGGAATGGTGGCGGATTTTACAGAAAATATGGAAGGCCATTTACTTGTTAGAGCCTATGGTCAAAAGGATCAACAATCTGTCATCTACGACAAATCAGTTGAGACATTTCATGACGCAACAATCAAGGAATACATTTGTGGATCCATCGCATCGCACAGTATCATCATTGTGGTCTTTGCATCATTTACTACAACTGTTGCAAGCTACATTTACTATCACCAGTATTACAATATACCCACCAGTAATGCGGAACTGGTCTTTATTTTTACCTGCCAAACCATGCTTATATCGAAGGGCCGAGAGTTCTCACGCTGCTATGATATTTTCATTCGCTTTTGCATCACCGCAAATAGACTGCAGGAATTTTTCGATACAGAGGGGGTTGATACAAGCGCATCAAACACAGAATCAACTCTGTCATTTGAACACATCGAAATAAAAAATTTGTATTTTGCCTATCAGAAAAACCAGGTGGTATTGAAGAATATAAACCTGAGTATGAAATCGGGAGAAACCCTTGGTATTGTAGGTATCACCGGCTCCGGCAAGTCGACCCTGCTGCATTTGCTGCATACCTTTTATGAACCAACGATGGGCGAAATACTTGTTGACGGGCGCAATTTATTTCATTTACCAAAAGCGATTTACGGGCATAAGATTGCCATTGTATTTCAAGACACATTTTTATTTTCCGGTTCCATCTCGGCCAATATTGCCTATGGAAATCCCGATGCCAGTATTGATGATATCATGGAAGTCGCTCGGATTGCCCAGGCCGAGGCGTTTATTTTGGAACTGCCCGATGCCTATGATGCTCTTATAGGCGAACGCGGTACAACTTTGTCCGGCGGGCAGCGGCAGCGCATTGGTATTGCCCGCGCACTTCTCAAACATCCCAAACTATTGATCCTTGATGATAGTACATCGGCTCTCGATACACGCACGGAACAAAAGATATTGCACGATCTTCATGACTATTCCGAAGACCTGATGACGATCATTGTCACGCAACGCAAAAACAGTCTGGTCTTTGCCGATCGCATTGTTGTCATGCAGGATGGTGAAATTGTTGAGCAGGGGAGCCTTAAGGAATTGGATAATGAAGGCACGGTATTTTACAGCACCTTAACTCATAAAGATGAGGCGGGTGACGATGGCTAAACTATCGGAAGGCAACGACGACAAAATTCCTGTACGCAATGTACCAAAGCTATTGCTGCGGATTATCCGTCTCATGGGCCCCTATAAATGGCTGCTTGTTCTTGGCAATATACTGGCCTTTATTTGTGTCTATGCCGATGTAAAAATAATCGTCTATTTCAGGGAAATTATCAAGCGCGACGATTTAAACACCGTGCCGGTTCTCACGATCATTCTTCCATTGATGCTTATTTCCATCTTGAGTCGGGCGACTGGATTCATGAATGTTACGGTATCATCTATCGCCAGTAACCGGGCGATAAATCGTGTGCGGGTTTACTTTTTCGAGCATCTGCAAACACTTTCTAAACGCTTTTATGACGAACACAAATCCGGCTGGCTGGTTGCTCGCAATTCTTCAGACATGGGAAGCCTGCAGGATTTCATGATGTTTGGGATGATGATGATTGTTCTGATCATTGGTAAATTTACATTCATTATTTATAACATGGTGCTTGTCTCGCCGACACTCATACTTGTCTGCTTCTTTTTTATACCGGCAGGCATATTTTTAATTGCCTGGTTCCGACGAAACATGATCCATCTGGTTGAGAAATATTCGTCACAAAACAGTCATATGATTGGCTATTTGGCAGAGAGTATCAAAGGGGTTCGTGTTGTCCAGGCCTATGACAGAGAGGACTTCAACTTCAATGAGTACCTCAACTATAACGAAGAAAATGCTGAACTTGGATTGAAGATTATTAAGCTCGCCGGGCTTTTTATTCCTGCCATGGATCTATTGGGCATCATTAGTATTTCCATGGTAATGGTTAGTGGAACCTATCTGATTCACAACCCTGAGTATATTCTCTTTGGCGAGACCATCACGGCTATCGATCTCTGTACCTATGTCATTTATATGAACCTCTTACTGGTGCCGATTCGCTTCTTAAGTTTCCTGTTCAACCGCGCCATCTCAGCCGCGACATCGGCTCGCCGCATATTCGAAGTGATTGATTTTAACGTTGAAGTCGAAGATCCGGCAGAGGGGGACGAAGTAAATCCCGAAAACATTGAAGGTGATATCGAATTCAAAGATGTCACCTTTGCATACGGCGATGAGTCTGAAAAGATTCTCGACCATGTCGATCTGCATATAAAGGCGGGGGAGACCATTGCCCTGATTGGCGAAACAGGTGTTGGAAAAACAACCATGGCACATCTCATTGCACGTTTTTATGATGTGAGTGATGGCGAAATATGCCTCGATGGAATTAACATCAAATCATTTAAGCAGGATGTGCTTCATTCTCACATGGGCATCGTCCTGCAAGATGGCTTCCTGTTCAGTGGGTCTGTGCTGGATAATATTCGTTTTCGCAATCCATTGTTAAGCAAGGATGAGGTGATTGCACTTTGCAAAACCCTGGGAACCCATGAGATCATTCTTAAATTACCCAATGAATATGAGACCATGGTCCATGAAGGCGGCGATGAAATCTCGATTGGCCAGCGCCAGATTATATCCCTGTCGCGTGCTTTAGCCGCGGACCCGCGCATTCTTATTCTCGATGAAGCGACATCCGCTATCGATACCTATACCGAACAGATACTGGATTCAGCACTGGAAAAACTTGTTGAATCACGCACAACAATTATCATCGCGCATCGCTTATCCACCATTCGTAAAGCAGATCGTATCCTAGTGATTGGCGATGGCGGTATTATAGAAGCGGGAAGCCACGATGAGCTCATTGAAAAGAAAGGGCACTACGTTTCCTTGCTTGAACAGCATAGGAAAGCGCAAACAATTAGGGCTTAACAGACTGTTTCAACCGTTAACTTATCCGACTATGTCGTTGTAAAATACAAAGTGAAGAACTTATTAGGCTGAACAATACCTTAATTTTATGACGGTATCTCATCGATATAATTTTCAAGTGGACTTTCAAACCAGAGGGGATCAGGTTCGGGTGGCATCGCAAGCTTTTGGCTTTGCCCGATTAGTTGCAATTCCTCGTTGCGGAGCTTTATAGCCTCTGCTTCAGCCACTGGATCCCAGTTCTCCAAAACACGTGCTTGCATAGTCTTGATTCGTTCGGCCTGCACCGGATCATTTGCCAGGTCATTTTTTTCATGGGGGTCATCATCTATATTAAACAGTTGCGCGGGCATCTCATGAAAGTAGGAATATTTCCACGGACCTTTCCTGTACATGCGCTGTGGACTGCTGAAGAAACCGGGAAAGCAGTTTTCGGCAAATACTTCATCATGCCATTGTGATTCATCAGCATCAAGGATGCATTTGAAACTTTCTGCTGTTGCACCAGGAGTGGGGGCAATATCTGCGAGATCGAGCAGAGTCGGACCAATATCCATTAAGCTGACATTTGATTTACTCGTTTCACCAGCACGTTTTTTATCAGGTGTGGAAACAATAAGTGGTACACCAATCGAGCCTTCCATAAATGTTGACTTCCACCACATGCCGTGTTCGCCGAGTTGTTCGCCGTGGTCAGAAGTATAAATAATTGTTGTATTATCAGCATAGTTACTATTGTCTATTGCATCCATGATCGCACTGACTTGGCGGTCCATGTGATTAACCATACCATAGTAGGCCGTTTCAACCCGACGAAAGATTTCAGCATCGGGCATTGGGCTGGAACCGAACTGCTTGCGCAATTGCTGATAAAACGGATGCTGTTCACCAAGGCTTTCTTCACTGCTGTCACGCAGTGGTACCTGATCGTAGTATTGATAAAAATCATCCGGCTCACAAACAAAGGGACAATGCGGCATGACATATCCGGCGACCAGTAAGAAAGGTTGATCACTGTTTGATTGCTGGCGTTCCTCAAGGTAATTCAGTGTTGCTTTGGTTACGGCCTTATCGTAATCGAGATAACCGCTGTTGCCAGGGCCGCTTTTTTTCAAACCGGTTAAACTCATACCCGGGGTGTCGGTAAGATCGCCCAGCACCTGTTTTAACTGCCAACCGGCAGCAATGAAGGCGGATTCGGGACAATCGCCAATGAGCCGCTTTTCAAAACCATGACGTTGGTCCAAGCCGACAAAATGCATACGTCCGGATAAAACTGTTTCGTATCCGGCGACATGAAAGGAGTGAGCAAAGGTGGGCATGTCGCAGGGAATTTCTGCATCATTTGTCAACACGCCATTTTCATGCGGGTGCCGTCCTGTCATGAATGCGGC
This sequence comes from Lentisphaeria bacterium, assembly GCA_013215875.1. Classification (GTDB taxonomy): domain Bacteria; phylum Verrucomicrobiota; class Lentisphaeria; order JABSQK01; family JABSQK01; genus JABSQK01. Next base: position 6,913 of record JABSQK010000342.1, on the reverse strand, counting down.
ACGTGAAGGACCACAAAGGGGAAAGTTGCAATGGGCATTGGAAAAGGACAGCCCGCGGCTTGCGAGTTTATCCATTGCCGGGGTTTTTACAATGGGATGGCCGGCAGCACTTAGCATATGTTTATGATGCTGATCGCTCATGATCAGCACTATATTTTCACGAGCCATATTTAATACCCTTCCTTGAACATAGCAGAATTGCAGTTATGCCCGTTGCATATGTATTGCCGTCCGGTTTTAATAGTTTTAAACTAATTTATTTATTGGCCTTTTTAGCTTTCTTTTCTTGCCGCTTTTCTTTCAATGTCTTTTCTGATTTCTTTCTGACAGCTTTCTGAGAATCTTTTCCTTTAGCCATGATTTCTTCCTTTATTTTTAATTAATTTTTTTGTTAGTATTATCACTCTATACCCGTCTATGCAGAGCTCAAGTATTCACTTAAGTTAAACCTTTAACGAATACTGCTTCTCCGAGCATTTAACAGGCAAGGATGCCTTAACTACATAGAATGCCTTGCATGAGTCATACCTATGTAGTGAGCCCATCATAGGGCGTTTCGAGCGTTTAACAGGCAAGGATGCCTTAAATATACAAATGTCCTACTCGACAGATTCGATATGTAGAGTACGTGCCTTTCCGGCCACATTAATATCTATGCGATCGCCTGATTTTTTGCCTAACAGCGCTTTTCCAATCGGGGAATAGAAGGTTGTAATCAGGATTGTATTGCCGTCGTGCTCTATCTCCATACCCCCTGCTTGAGGACTTAAAAAGAAAAACGATTCATTCTGCTTTTCAATGACTTTTACAAGGGACCCGAGTTGAATTAAAGCACTATTTTCAGGAAGACTGAATTCACGAAATTCGATAATGGATTGCTCAATTTCGTCTAATCGTCTTGCTTGTCCCTGTACAAGGTAAGATGCTTCCAAGCCGGTCGTATCGTATTTATTCTCGGCAATATTTTCGTCATCTGTAGCACTTTCATGCGCTTGCTTTACAGCTTTTTGAAGAATGAGGAATTGCTTGTTAAGCTCATCTCCTATCGCAGCCAATATAAAATCTTTAGTCATAAAGCGGTTAATTATTTTTGGTTTATTGTTCTGAGCGCTCAGCTAGTTTGGACCAGCCATGCCCCGGGGCATGTACATGCCCATTTTCAAAATTCTCTCTGAATTTAGCAAAAGTCGCCGCATCCCTTACTTCACTTTCCGGGTTGGAGGGCGACTGGATAACAAAATCTGCCTCAGGCGGAAAACAGGCCATGGTTACGGGATCACGTCCCGGGGCATAGTCCGCAGGGCTTTCACCAATGTTATTTGGCACATCCGGGTTTTGAAAGCGCAGGTCTAAACTCCAGCGAACGCGATCCGTTTTATTTTCGAAAGAGGCGTGTGGTGTCATACTAGTCATAAACAAAACGGAACCTGCTTTCATGTCAAGATGGATTGGTTTTTCTGGCAACATATCTTTAGGGATTTCAAGGAATCCTGCATGGCCCTCGGAATAATGTTTAAGCAAGTCATGTTTTCCCGGGACGACATAGAGACAACCATTTTCGATATTCACATCCACCAGGGGAATCCAACAGGTCACGATCAGATATTTACCACAGTGCGGCATAATGTAGCCGGCATCCTGATGCCAGGGAACTTCGCCATGGCCATGACTGGGCCGTTTCGGACGAATCCGGTAAACGGATGAAGCAATAATTTCCTTACCGACTAATTGTTCAATGCAATCAAGCAGTGCTTGATGCCTGAAGGTATCCAGTATTTCCTGCCCATGAAAACCGCCACCGCCACCGCCCATTATTTTAGCATAAACAGTATCACCGGCTTCAGGATTATAGGAACAGATTTTGGCCAGTCGTGTCTCGAACGATTCATCGGCAAAATCCTTATCCAGCTTTCCTTCAGCCATCAGATCTTTCGTTGCGGTAGAAATAATGTCCGTGATCGCTTTTTTAATCGGTAGCATATCTGAATCAGTGAAAATATTTTCTTTCACGACCCAGCCATCATCGTTGTATTGCTTTAATTCGTCGTCTGTAAAGGCCATTATTTCTAAATTCCTGTGTGTTTTAAATTAATGCTTAAGACTTTAATTCGTAGCTATTATATGTCCAGACCTGTACTCGATAATCCCAATGCTGCTTACGAAGTAATCAATTCTTTTATTACAGAACAAGCGAATCGGGACAAACTAAACCTGTTATTTTTTGGAAGCATTCGTATAGATTGTGGTGCATTGTTATAAATTAGAATTGATTACATTATCCATTGGCCCAGATCACTCGCTCACGTCTTTTATTTGGCAACTCAATTGCTGAATTTGTGTGCACGCTTTCTATGCCAGCAAAACCAATTTCATTGACAGCATGAAATGTTGCATCGGTACAATCAGCTGGTGGACCGCCATCGAGCATAGTGGCAATTTGATCATAGGCGTGTTTAAATGGGCTTGTTGAATTCCATTCAGGAACATCCATCCCAGATAAATCAATGCTGTTTTTATCTGCATCAACAGCCGTGGGTACGCCATAAAATGGTACCACCACGCAGCCTTTCTCACCAATAACTTCAACACAGAATCCGCCATACGGCCCTTTGTAACCAATTTGTGTGGCGCTAATTCCGCTGGCAAATTCAATAATCATATTATTGATCGAAGGCTCTGCTTCATAGCCGTCTTTTTGTCCGTCCTCATCTTGCCCCACATCGCCACTGGCAAAAACCCGTACTGGGTCATAGCCAGCAAACTGGCATATCATATCCGTGGTATGGCTGGCAAATGAGAGGAAGGCACCGCCACAATAACCAGTGACCTGTTGCACCTTGCCTATTAGGCCTTCACGAACAAGGTCGGCCATGCGCAGGACATGAGGTCCCCAGTGACGGGAATAAGAAACGGTGATTGAAATACCGGCGGCTTTCGCAGCAGCAACGATTTGATCGCATTCGGCTAATGAACAGAGCGGTGGCTTCTCAAGAAAGATGGCTTTAGGCTTTGCTGCAATGACAGTCTGTAAAACCGGGAAATGATAAGGTCCCTTTACGCAGATAGCGACGATGTCCGGCTTTACAGTACTAAGCATTTCTTCTGGATCGGTAAAGTAACTGCAGTCATTGAAACAACCGCCCCATTTGTCCTTAAAACGGTCGATTGCCTCCGGCATTAAATCACAGGCACCTTTCAGGTCGACTTGCTCGCTTTGATTAATGCCACCGGCGTGCACATAAGGTCCCGTTTCATCCGGGCTGCCATATCCTGCGGCAATTGCCCCAAGTCCAATAATTCCAACACTGTACATAATTACTCCTTAAATTTTAGCTTCCCGAATATACAGGGGGTTTTTATAAAAAGACATTCTAATTAACAAAATAAATAAGCGATAGCTTCTTTTTGTTTATATAATTTTTGTCCTGGTTTAATTTAGCTTTTTATTGGCCAGGAATTAAATAGAGCGTCTATTTAATTCAATTAAATAAAGGGATGAGATGAGCATGACAGGCATGCTGCAACGCAGTTGGCACCATGATTACTGCGCGCCAAGTTTTTACATGATCACGATTGTGACTGAGCCACGGCGTCAGTGTTTGAGTCAAGTGACAGAAGATGCGGAAGTCGTTCTTTCACCAATCGGCGAGCTGGTAAAGGAGGCGTGGAACCGTACCAACGAGGTTTATCCAAATGTAAAGGCCTGTGAGTTCGTGGTTATGCCGGACCACTTTCACGGTATACTCCGTGTTCAGGAACAACTGAAGCGCCCTATGGGGCATCTTATAAAAGCCTTTAAGCGCGTGAGTAGGCAGGAATGCGTGAGCAGGGGGCTGCTCCCACCACTAAATGCAAAGCCAAGTGCAGGCGCTTCCGCCGCCGCACCTGCAAGTTCTGTGTCGGTGGCAGCCCCTGCCACCGACTCCTCTGCAAGCTCAGCCCCTGCCACCGAATCCCCATCTCTTTGGCAGGAGGGCTTTCAGGACTCCATCCTTCTTCGCAAAGGGCAATTGCAGGCAATGGTAAACTACATTGCCGATAACCCACGCCGCCTTGCCGCCAAACGGGCCAACCCAGAACTTTTTACAGTGGTATCGGAAGAGCAGGTCTGTCCTGGATTAAACTGTTCTATAATTGGTAACCGCTTTTTGCTGAATCATCCACTTAAAAGGCAGATACAGATTTCCCGTGGTATTTCTTCAACGGACTTTGCTGATCTGCGTGAGGAACTTCTCTATGTCGCTGAACATGGCACAGTGCTAGTCTCACCCTGCATCAGCCCAGGAGAAAAGGAGATTGCGAGAGCGGTAATGGAGATGGGTAAGCCACTTATTGTGATAGTAGAAAATGGCTTTACGCCATTTTACAAACCACCGGGGCGCTATTTCGATGCCTGTGCAGATGGGCTCCTTTTGATGATTGCACCCTTTCCCCATCATCGGCAAAAACAAACGATTACCCGGGACCAATGTTTAATAATGAACCAATATGCAGCAAGCATTGTGGCAATGGGCTGATACCCATTTTCTTCTTGAAGAATATTTATACCCACCTAATATAAGTTGATGCAGAAAGTAAGTACAACTCTTAATAAGAATACCGACATTCACCAATCTCTCAATTATTTTCTGGATGATGTTCAGGCCTGGATCGACCATGCCATTTCCGACAACCAGGAAAAGTTGCCCATAAGAAACCACGACCACCTGACCTTTACCACTGCTTGGGAGCCCTATATCAATACTCGCGGGCATAACCGGGCTCTGGCATTTATGACTGAAAAGCGTGACGCCGCCAGAGCTTCCTGGGAGCGGAAAGGACTGTGGCAGCATGGCTACTGGAAAAACCAGGAAGCCCATCACGGTACTGAACATTTCGAATTATTCATGGCGACTCTCTGGCGCTTAAACCCGAGTGATGGCAAAACAGTTAGGCAGTTTGAGGATATGGCCGAACATCTCGGCAACTGGTCAAGCGACGTCCCCGACTGGTTTGACTGGGACAAGGGCATTTATCATTCCATGCATTTCGGTACTAAAACTGTTAGTGATGAGCAAGCCGCTCAGGTCAATATTGCTGACCACTTCCGTTGCCTGAACCTAAGCATCATGGCTTTTGAAATGACCGGGCATCAACGCTATCGTGATCTTTTTGAATTATACGGGGCGAACTGGGCCAGGGCAATTCTTGCCCGTGAGAACAATCTTCCAGTCGGTCTGAATGAAAATGGTGGTGTATTTGAATTAAGTGAAACAGAGGAAGCGGCTCGTTTGGCTGTGGCTAGATTGGCCCCCGATACAGTGGGCTTATTGAATAGGGCTGAAAACTTTTTATGCTCCGATGCCCCACGCTCGCTCTTAAAACTCTGGAAGTTAACTGGTGAAGGCATGTACAAGCAGGCGTCAGAAAAACTGATTGATGCGCTCTGTGCCGACATCGAAAGCCCCACTGGCGGACCCGTTGCAGACGCCGTGCGGGTTTACTGGGAAATGACTGGCGATAATCAGTTTAATGATCGGGTTCTTGCGGTCATTAACCGGAAACATGTTTTTTCAATTACTGAATTGGCGATGGTTCCGAAAGTCAAGCGCGACCGGCGACCTCCCGGCGTAGTAGGTATCCGCAAAGATATGCCGGGCTGGTATGAGAACGGTGATTTGTATCAGGCAAATCCGATTACCATGGCGGCGGCGGCCTGCATGACGGGTGATGAGGAGTTGGCCGCGAAAAGTATTGAACTAGCCCGGGCCTATTTTACTTTGGCCCGTGGTGTTTATCCCCATGGCGAGGACCATGGTTGCTCAGCTCGTTCTGTTTCAGCCATCGCCCGCGGACATGGCCGAAACAACCACGCAGGTGTTCTTACAGCGGTATTGGCACCCGTGCAAAAATACTTTGGCTGAGTCTTAACCCCCGTAAATTCCCATCGACAGTCTTCAGCCGCCCAATAATCCGCCGTTGATTTCTGAGTCAGCACTGACATTTTGGTCAATGGTTTTGGCCAATCGAATGGCGACTGAAATGGCTGTCTGCAAATACTCATCTTCATTTTCACCAGAGACTACACCTTTAGTTACATATGCTGCGTAGATGATTGAAGCCGAATTCAATAAGGCAACTTCGCTTTTTTCGAGATCAATTCTTTCCATTATTTTTCTCCTGTTTTAGTTCTAAAAAATAGAGGCTAAAAAGCAAAAGTCAACATTGAATAGCCAACGGATAAGGGGCAATATTCACCAGGCTAGTTAGCCAAGCTGATAATTTATACTGTTCGTATCGCTCTGGAATTGCAGCCAAGTAGATAGTCAATCCGCGATGATTCAGATGCCCTGCTATGATAATTTCTTCATGTGACCTGGATTATTGACTCGAAAGAAAAATGCAGTAGTATAAAGCCACATAAAATAATAACGCAATAAACTGGAGATATATCATGCCGAATGGCCGCGCAATTGTTTTTACAGATAAACTTAAAGCAGAGATTCAGACGATTGATCTTGCTGATCCCGGTCCGGGTGAATTCATTACTCGTACCCTTGTTTCACTCATCAGTACGGGAACGGAATGCATCTGTTTTCGTGCAGAATCGGATCCTGGTTCCCACTGGGATAGTTGGGTGAAACACCCTTTTAATCCTGGTTACAGCAATGTCGGAGAGGTTATAGCCGTCGGTGAAGGAGTTGACCAGGTAGAGCTGGGACAACGGATTTTTACTAGCCGGCCCCATCACGAGTTTCACTGTCATAGCGTTTCTGCAGGTGATTATAATATGATTCCTGATGCCATAAGCAACGAAGAAGCGACGTGGGCGAAACTCGCAACGATATCCCAAACCGGCGTGCGTCGTGCGGAAGTCGAACTTGGCGATAGTGTCGTCGTTGTAGGTCTGGGACCCCTGGGCCTGTTGCCGCTG
>JABSQK010000341.1 GCA_013215875.1 Lentisphaeria bacterium | reverse complement strand
GACTCGTTCGAGCCGGCGAACGGTGAAATGGCCTTTTGCCATGCTTTGAAAGTGATCCATGAACATTGTATTTACCACAGCTCCGCCTAATGCACCAATGACCGGTGCCATTTGAGCAGCGGCTTTATAACTAACGACAATGCCAAATCGCGCGGCAATTTTACTAATCAACTGAACCAGCATAGGGGCCGCTTCTTTTTGCACTATGCCTTTGACAATGTATTGCGCTGCATCTTTTACTGCATGAGCCAGGGCGACACGCGTGGCAAAATAGCAACTATCGACGGCATCGTCATTATCCGAGCGGCCACCGTAGGCTAGTACTTCGAGACAAGCCAGACTGGCAAATGGGTCTGTAAGATCTTCACCTTCTGCCCGGGCAATATCGGCAATGGATCTAAAAATGATGGTTGTGGTAATCGGCAATTCGATGGCGAGTCCCGGCAAACCAGCTGCACCGCCAATGGCTCCTGATGCAGCCGCGGCAAATTTATGGAGGCCTGGACTGGCGGGTGTTTTTCCTTCTTTCATTGAAAACACCGCCAGATTGAGTGCTTTTTGCAGGGCTGCTTCGGTGACTTTATCGATGCTCTTACTGGCCTTAGCCGGTAAAAGTTTCATTACTTTTTCAATGGGTGTGCCAATCAGGTCTGCTACTGCAGCAGTAAAGCCGGGGTTCTCAAGGGTATAGACAGCTTTGCGCAGATCCTGGTAGTCATTTTCTGTCATATCAGTCAGTGTCATTGTGGTCTCATCATTTTCATAGGTTCACTAATAACCGTTAGAGTGCTGCTTTTCAAGCTGGGATATAGTTCGCCATCAATTTGCAAAGGCATAAGTTCAGACGATATAATTTTAATTTCTTTCGCCTGGGCATTTAACGGGTTTTTTCGTTCACGAATAAAGGCGGGCATGTGACGCCAGCCTTTAATATAACGCCACATGAATGCCGGACGGCTTTTCATCAAGCAGATATCCAGCAGGCCATCATCGAAGAGGGCATTTGGAGTCAGGTCAAATTCCCCCGCATGAATACGGCAATTATTGACCATGATACAGGCAAATTTTCCATCATACCATTCTTTACCATCGAGCAGTATGCGGCAATTCCAGTGACTGTTTTTCAAACCCATAAGTACTGCGAAAAAATAAATGATATAGCCGTGAATAAATCGAAAGGGTGTATTCATAATTTTACGGGTATACGTATCGCGGCGTTTTAGAATCTGCACATCCAAACCAAAACTTGTCATGTCGACAAAATGACGCTCGATCTCTTCATTTACATAGCCCACGTCAAAATCACATGCTTTACCTTCGACAGCTGCAGCAATGATTTTTTTTAGGTGTCGTTTGCCTGGTCGCAAACCGATGGACTTTGCCACATCATTGCCGGTTCCAAACGGGCAGATCGCGTAGGCGGGAATTTTATGACCGAGAGTGCGAAACTTCTCGAGAGTATTTACCAGTGAATGCTGGGTACCATCGCCCCCGACTCCCAATATGACAGATGGTTTGAAGCTTTCAAAACAGTCGACAAGGGCATCTTCAAAACCTGCTTCGGTAAGGTCTAATATTTGTGTCTTTAGATTAAATTCTTTGAACAGAGCTTCGAGTTGTGGCAGGCGCGCCAGTACTGAGCCATTGGCTGCTTTTTTGTTAATGACGCATAATAGAGACTTCATGAGTTCCTCTATTTATGGTGTGACAGGGACCCGGTCATACTTGGCAATGATTAAGCCGGTCGGCTGGGCAGCGATCGAACGCAAATCAAGAATTCGCATTACCCGTTTCATAGCAGTTTCTAAACCCTTGGCTGGATAGATGATTTTTGCATTTTCACGGATGCGATGCTCATTATTTGCATGCAGATAAACAATCAGCTCATCATCGCGGCTGTTGCACTGGATAAGTTTCACATAGAGCCACTCGCCATTTTTCATGCTGGCTCGAATCTTAAGGAACTCGAGGGCCTTAAGACTTAACTTATCGGTCAATCGCATGCCAGCGGTCATATTATTGGCATTGGGTATACCAGTTAAAACGGGCAGGTTATGGGTTTGTGCATCGGTACCGTTAGGCATGATATAGCCATGTATATCGATGGTTTTACCGCCTTGGTAGAGCAACTGGGCAACAGGCGTGCGGCCAAATACATTGATCTGGATGGTACCGGGAATTATTCGGCGTACTTCGACATCTTGTATGATCGGGCCTTTTAGTAATTTGTTACGGAGATATTCGATATCGATATCGTAAATGTTTTCCTTGCCCACTTTAAGTTCCAGCTTTTCTTTTATCAATTTGCTATTCACAGCACCTTTGGCAATAGAAACATCAATTTTTTTCAGAGTGAAATGGGGATTTTTTGAGAAGAAGAGTCGTTCGATACCAAATGCGCATAAGAATAATATAAAGCCTATCACTATGACAGAACCGGTCCACACAGAAATGCGTATAAGATTACGATTGTCTTTTGTACGTCGCGACGCCAGGCGACTCTGAGATCTTTGCTTAGCCATATAACTTGATCCGCAAATGAAAATTTGCGAATCCCTCCTGTAAACTGATTTTTGCCTCCACACCTAAAATATTCAATGTTCGCCTGAATACAAGAAATATACCAAAAGGCTGTTAAATCTTTTTTAGCTACGCGGATGTGCTTCTGCATAGACATTGATTAAACGTTCAATACTGATGTGGGTATAAATTTGTGTGGTCGATAAATTGGCATGTCCGAGCATTTCCTGGACGCTTCGCAAATCTGCACCGGCATCGAGCAAATGAGTTGCAAACGAATGCCGTAAGGCATGCGGGCTAAGGTTACCCGGCAGCATTGCTTCATTTAGATAGAGCTTAAAATTACGTTGTACCGAGCGAGCAGTGAGCCGATTGCCCTGTTGGTTTAGAAACAATGGTCCATCGTCTCTTGTACTGCCAAAACCAAGCCGTTTGCGTTCCTTATCGTATTTTTTTACGGCCCGAATAGCTGGCTTACCCAGCATGCATAAGCGTTCTTTTTTACCTTTACCTTTTACCCGGAATGTGCCGGAATAATAATCGACCTGTTTATTGTCGAGATCAATCGCTTCATTAATCCGCAAGCCGCCACTGTAGAGTACCTCAAGAATTGCCATATCGCGTTTTGCCGCAAAGATTGCATCGCCACTTTGTTTCGAACTGGACAGGGCCGCTTTTTTCCAATAATCTTCCGGCGCTTTGAGAAGGGCAGCCACTTGCTGCTTGTTGAAAACCTTCGGTAATCCCCGTTCTTTTCGAGGCGCGTTTAGGCCCTTAAAGGGATTATTTTCTAAAACGTCTTCGCGTACGAGAAACCGGCAAAAGCTGCGCAAGGTGGAAATCTTTCGCAAAATGGAATTACGGGCCAATTCCTTTTCATGCAATTTCATTAAAAATTCGCGTGCACTGAGGATGCTGAAGCTGCTGGCATTTACCGATTCATCACGCGAGTCAAGAACAAGATCTGCATACTGCAAAATATCCCGCTGATAATTACTAATTGTATGCGGTGATGCATCGCGTTCGATTTGAAGGTACCTGACAAAGCCCTTTAGGTGTTTGTGCAATTCTGACATTGCGCCTCCTTATTCATACAGTTGAATCAACGCCCCGTTGATTCACTGGCTTAGACCAGATAACTGTTGTGTAAATATAAATCGGAATTCCTGAAAAACCAGCTTAATGCAGTTTTGTATATACTACCAGTCTGCGATTGAACCGTCTTCGTGGAAATATCTTGGGCATTCCCAATCGCCATCAAATGCATTTGCTTTGAGGTAATCTTCATCCACGTCTACACCAAGGCCTGGTTTATCCGGTAATGGCACATAACCATCTTCATCCAGAACAAACGGCTCTTTTATAAATCCGTCACCGAGTGTGAAATGTTCTTGAATAAGGAAGTTTGGGGTGCAGGCATCGAGCTGAAAACATGCAGCAAGTGCCACGGGTCCAAGCGGGCAATGGGGTGCAATGGATGCAAAATTGCACTCCGCCATAGCGGCAATTTTTTTACATTCGAGGATTCCACCCGCATGTGAAAGGTCGGGTTGCCAAACAGCTGTCGAGCCATCAACAAGAAGTTGTTTAAAATCCCATTTCGAAAAAAGGCGCTCGCCGGTGGCAATGGGTATATGTGTAAATTCGGAAATGTTTTTTAAGGCTTCGGTATATTCAGGAAGCACAGGTTCTTCAATAAAGTAGGGGCGTAAATATTCGATTTCCTTTATCAACTGTTTTGCGGCGGCCGGACTGTAGCGCCCGTGAAAGTCGATTGCCAGATCTATTTCATAACCGATAGCATCGCGCAATGCGGCAAATTCCTGAACCATTTTGTCGATATGTTTTGTAGATTCTACGGGCAATGCCGGGCCATCCGGGGTACATTTTAAGGCAGTAAAACCGCGCGCCACTTTCTCTTTAGCCTCTTCGGGACTGGTACCGAAGTGGGAATACATGCGAATTTTATCTCGTACTGCACCGCCCAGTAATTTGTAGACAGGTTGCCCATATGCTTTACCGGTAAAGCATATGGGCAACCTGTCTACAAATTACTGGGCGGTGCAGTACG
>JABSQK010000340.1 GCA_013215875.1 Lentisphaeria bacterium | reverse complement strand
TACTACAGCTAGGACAGATCCGTGTCTTCTTAACCTGACCATATTTTCTATGAATTTCCGGTAATGTAAGATCCATTCCCCGCAATCCAACTTTCTTAAACTTCTTCTTTGTCTTCGCCTTTACCACTTTCTTCTTCTTTTTCTTTGCTTTTCCGAACAGATCCGCAATGGACATTTCTGCTTCGAGTAACTCGTCGAAATCCACATCCATTTCATCTTTTAATCGTTGAATGATAATAATTGATATTTTGCTTTTTTCATCAAATTGTGCCAGGACATTCGCATAGAGAAATGCGAGTGTTTGGAGGCGGCTATTTTTTTTACTCAGGTTGTAAACATATTTAGCCCGATTCTCAAAACGTTTTATAAATGTCGCTTCATCCATGGTGCCTTTTTTTAGGGCTTTTATTTTTTTCCCTTTGTTAAAAGCATGATTTACCAGGATGACATTTGAATTGTTTCTATCTAGGATTAAGGCCATTTTCATGAAAATCTTGGCTTTTGGATCTTTCATATCTTTAGCGAAGCGTTGAGTCGCCAGGATGATCAAATTATTTGCGACAATTTTTTCTGTATTGACTTCTTTTTTAACATCAGCAGCCATCATTAAACAAAAAAATGAAAAGAAACTTAAAATTTTCAGATGCATATTATTTCTATATCCCATATTATCAGATCCTTATGACTATATCTAGCCTGCATCATTCATCAAACCATCGACTACAAGTGCGAACTGCTGCAGTATCAGCCGTTTATAACTGACGATGATTTTGAAGTGCCTTAGCACACCTGCATCCATCTTACAGTTATAAAACGACTGCTACTTGGGCACTTCGCGCTTTCGCTACGAGATTGATGAATTATCCAGGCTAGTTCAATTAAAAATACAAAGAGCCTGTCTTTATATCTGCATAAACATTGTTTTTTATAAACGTTAAACTATCCACTATTCGTTTTTTTTCAAAGGCATTTCTGGATAATTTACGTGTGGACAGAGTTTTTATTCATTGGAATATGCCTTTTTTTACTTTTATTGTACCCACTCGTAGATTTAAAAGGCAAAGGCCGTCGTATATACGACGGCCTTCGTTTATTAAATGTGTTGAATTTATCCTATAGCATCGTGTCCAGTTTCACCTGTACGGATGCGGTAGCAATTTTCGAGTCCTATGACGAATATTTTACCATCGCCGATATTACCTGTGCGAGCTGCTTCCATCACTGTATTTACAGTGGCATCTAGAAACTCTTCATTAATTGCAATTTCGAGGCGGACCTTTTTCAATAGATTCACTTCAATATCGGCTCCACGATAATTTTCGTGGAAGCCTTTTTGTTGACCACAGCCGAGGGCATTGGTCACAGATATTTTGAAGATATCTTTATCGAATAAAGCTTTCTTTACATCATTCAGCTTTTGAGGCTGTATATAAGCTACTATTAATTTCATATCATTTCTCCTTAGAAATTATTGATTCGTGAAGATCTGGAATCCACTATAGGC
>JABSQK010000034.1 GCA_013215875.1 Lentisphaeria bacterium | reverse complement strand
CTGAAGACTGTGAGAAGAAAGAGGGTGAGGAACAAGCTGAGAAAGGCGAGAAGAAAGCGGGTAATGAGGTTATGGACGGTGAGAAAAAAGAGAGTGAACAGGCTGGAAGTGATAAGAAAGGCAAGGGAGAAGATGGTACAGAAGGAGAAGGGGGAAAAGAAGGAGAAGGCGAAGCAGGCAAGGGTAAAAGTAATGAAGAGCAGGCAAAAGACGGCAAGAAAGAAGGTAAAGAGACTAAAGAAGGCGACGCTTCCGAAGGGCAAGCCGGAGAATCAGAAGGTGGAGAGGCCAAGGGCGATGTTCAGGCTGGGTCAAAACCAGGCGATAAAGAAAACCCTGCAAATCCAGAAGGCGAGCATAGTGCTGAAGGTGATGGTGAAGTTAGCGATACAAAAGAGATGAAGACTGTGGATGGTGAAGTCGAGAAAATAGAAAATTCGATTGATGAGAAAGATTTTATTTCTTACGACAAAGATTTATTAAGTTCTGGCAAGGAAACAAATGTTAAAGATGATAATGAAGATCTTGAAATTGACAAGAAAAAAGATTTATCATCTAACGAAAAGGCTAAGGAAGAGGAGTTACTAGCAGCGACAAAAACCGAGAAGGTGATCAAAAAAGTGGATGCTGGGCTTGCCAAGATTGCTATAGAAACAGAGAAAAAGGGGAAATCCAGCGGATTAACTGAGCGCGAAAAAAAGATGAAAAGCCATCAGGATTTTATGAAAAAACTGACTCCTGATGAGCGGCGCAAAGTAAATAATTTCTTCAGAAAACTCCGCGATTTGTAAAACTCATTTCCCTTGGGATTTTGACTCGTTTTATTCTCACTAAGATTGTCTTCTACTAATTTGCTATTTCACTGAGTGCATCGGCAAATGCTTTCCAGCAGCGGGTCGATGAGGGGCTGTTATTTACAATAAATGAAAAACTATGACTTGGCATTTTCTTCTCGTCGACGATATATCCACTAATTGATTTTACCCCGTTGAGTGTACCCGTTTTTGCGATGATCCTGCCTTTTAGATTTTTCAGATAATTTGTTAAGGTTCCCTTTTCTCCGGAGACAGCAAGGTTCTTCATGAACTGTTCACGAAATTTGGATTGCAGAATAAAGGACAGCAGTTGAGACATATCGGCCGCACTCATTTTATTTTTCCTGCTCAAGCCTGAGCCATCAGCCGCATTAAGAGAATCTAACTGAAGTTTATTCTCAATCAGTATTTGATGCACTGCTCTATTTAATAAACTGTAGTTTGCCCGTTTGCATTTAGACCATGCGAGATGCAAGGCCATTGTTTCGGCGCGTAAATTATCACTACGGGAAAGGATGGCTGGAAGCTGTTCTGCAATTGACAACCCTTTAATGCTTATCAATTCATTTATTTCAGTTGCTTTGAAATCTTCATCAAGGATTTTAATCCCATAAAGCGTCATATAATATTTGAGATTTTTTATATAAAAATGATCCGGCTTTGATTCCACTCGCCAGTAATCTTGCGAATCTTTCGAACGATTAATATAAAGTATTTTTTTACTGCGCTTTTGTTTCCAGGCGAATGAGCCGTATTTAATTTCTATTGTATTTATGGCTGGTTGAATTCGCAGTTTTGAATTATTGATTATAACATCTATGCTGTTGTCGTTAAATAGGGTTGGGCTGGCAGCAGGATAATGTGAATTTACAAAGCTGCCGGAATAGTCTGAATTATGCAAAATAATTGATCCTGAGATTTCTGTAATACCGGCTTTTTTTAATGCATCGCAAAGTACTTTTACTTTTCGGCTGATTTCCATGGCTTGTTTTATTTGTGTTGTTGCGAAGCGCCCAGTAAATACATGTGCACCATTGCCCTTAACAATTAGATCTCCGGCGAGGCTGCCCTCATTAACAGTACCACTGTAGTAGAAGTCTGAGCTGGCTTGATAGTTTGCACCGTGATGAAGCAGGGCTGCCAAGGCAATGACAATTTTTTGGTTTGAAGCGGGCACAAGCGCCTTGTCGGCATTGAATTGATAGATGACGGTATTGCTTTTCAGATTGGTAATCTGGCATGACCACGTGGATTGTTTAAAGTCTTTGTGCTGAAAGATGCTGTTCAGCCGTGCAGAATCTGCATAAGCATGTAACGAAATGAGTATTAAGGTGTATTTGAGCATGAACTTTTATTTTTATTGGATACCTTATAGATATCTTATTCTTTTATAAATAAAATGTAATTAATCATGAAAACAAAATCGAAAATAAATGCCTGGCTTCAGCTGATCCGTTTGCCGAATCAACTTACGATTCCGGGGGATATCATTGCTGGCTTTGCATTATCAGGTGCTATTACAGCGGATGAATTTCCACTGCGCTTTCTTATCGTTTGTATGATTATTTCGCATCTGCTTTATAGTGCCGGGTTAATTTTGAATGATTATTTTGACCGGGATGTGGATGCCCGTGAACGGCCGGAACGCCCGATTCCTGCCGGAGAGGTTTCGGCAAAATCTGCATTGATATCGGGCCTGGGACTTATAGTGATTGCACTGGTACTGGCTTTTAGTTTATCGACGCTATGTGCTATCGTTGCACTGTGTCTTGCCGGAGTGATTTTCATTTATAATTATCGAGCAAAGCGCCAGAGTTTTACTGCAGTTCTATTTATGGGAGCCTGCCGTGCCATAAACATACTACTTGGCGCGTCAGTGGTTTTTGAAAAATCCGGTTGTCCACCACAAGTAATTATGGCGGCTGCAATTCTTTTTCTTTATATTGCAGCGGTTACCTGGATTGCATATTACGAAGTGGAGAAGCTACCGTCGAAATTACAGATTTTGATGATTGGCATTTGTCCATTTCTGGTGCTCATCCCAGGAATTGATGATTTAAGCAAAGCCGGCTGTTTTGCCTTGTGGCTGGCACTCATTCTTCTGTTTCTGAATACCACTTTGATTTGTCGACAGCTTTTAATCAATACGGTGATCGAAAAAACGCCCAAATTCATAGGTGCATTGATCGGCAACCTAATATTTATTCAGGGGTATTGGGTGGCGGTAGGTACACGGCCGAGTTGTATCTGGGTCTGTTCTATATTGCTTTTATGGCCGCTTTCAAAAGCATTCCGGCGTTGGTATTACGCTAGTTAACCCGCTGCTCGTTACTGCGAACGGCGGCAGATTTATAGCTTTTTTGGGATTTTTCCAATACTTCGAAATCGGGTTCTATTTCAGCAAGAAGATTAGTGTGTTCAATAAGCATAGGGTAGAAATCGACCTGCCCTAAACCTGCTTTTTCCAATATTAGCTGATGAGGTTTATCCACAGTTATACCACGTACTGTGTTATCAACAAAATCACAAACTTGAATGATTGCCGTTTCTACGATGTAGTCATCTGCATCGATGTCGTGATGTTGCAAGACCGGTTTTGTTTGATCTTCGCTCAGACCCCAGTGCTCTAAGAGCCAGCAACCAGCCTGGGAGTGTGTGATCCCAAGATTTTTCTTTTCAACAAAATAAACAGGCAGGCTTTCAGCATGGGCCATTTTAATTGATAAGTTAAATGTGGCATTATTGTATTCACGCAAAACCATCTTGCCTATATCATGCATGAGCACGGTTAATTGAAAATTTTCACTGGCCCTCAATTGATATTGATTGACCAGGTCCCTGGCTAGAATTGAGCAGGCATAAGAATGCTTCAAAATGGATTTTTCAGCGCCCGACATCATATCCATAAATGTGGTCGACATAATCATTTCCCAGACACGTTTATAACCCACAAGATTTACTGCCTGATCTATATTGGTCACATTTTGAGGCATATTGTAATAGCCGGAATTTACAAGTTTGAGGATCTTGGAGACTAAAATCGCATCTTTATTAATTTCTAGAATCACTTGGGTCATGTCGGATTCCTGATCCTTTAGCATGGATAACAGCCGTTGGACATTATTTGATATCGTCGGCAAGTCATCCAATGATAATATCTTGCGGCGAATTAGTTTGGTCCGTACATCCATTAAACATTCTCCAATTTTGATTAAAGCTACCTTTGCACGCGCAATAAATATGCCAAAATGTATAAAAATCATTATTTATGAGTTTTCGTTCGCATTTTCGGAAATGAGGCTAATATCACGTATTTTTGAATTTGGCAGTAGTTTAGTAATTTCATAAAAAATAGATGCCCATTATCTTGAAAGAAGCTCTTGGAAACCTACACTACCCGTATTGAACTATTTTAAAAATCAGGAACCTTATGAGAACATTAAAAGATTTATTTAGCCGGGCGCCATTTGTCCCTTTACAAACGCATATGGATCGCGTTTCTCAATGTGTGGATAAGCTTATAGTGGTGCTGGAAGATATACTTGATGGTAATTTTGAAAATGTGCAAAAGCATGCAGAGGAGATGTCTGAGCTTGAGCATCTGGCTGATTTAACCAAGCATGATATCCTTACACATTTACCGAAGGCTCTGTTTATGCCAGTGGACCGTATGAAACTTATCCGTACCTTGGGTTTGCAGGATAAAATAGCGGACAAGGCGGAAGATATTACGGTACTATTAACCTTTAAAAACCTGGAAATACCCGATTCCTTCAAGGAACTTTTTAAAACCTATATGGACAAGAATATTGAGTGTTTCCATAAGGTACAGGAAGTGATTCGAGAGCTGGATGAACTTATTGAATCTGCATTTGGAGGGCCGGAAGTGCAGAAATTAAAAATATTGGCAGATTCAGTCAACTTTATGGAGCATGAATCGGACCAAATCCAGCATAAACTTCTCAAAGAATTGTATAAAATCGAAGATACCCTGAGCCCTGGAACATTTTACCAATTTTGCAAAATGTTTGAACAGTTGGGGGACATAAGTGATCTATCCGAAGATCTCGCAGATTGTGTAAAAGAAATGATTATGGCGGCAAAATAGAAAAGAATAGTTAAACGATGACACTTTTTCAAAACTTAGAACCGGGTATGCCCTTCCTATTAGTTACCGCGTTGATATTTGGTCTTTATATGGCCTGGAATATTGGTGCGAATGATGTGGCAAATGCCATGGGAACCTCTGTCGGTTCCGGAGCTTTGACACTTCGCAATGCAGTAATAGTGGCTGCGGTACTCGAATTTGTCGGGGCCTTCTTTGCAGGATCTGAAGTGTCTGAAACGATTCGCAAAGACATGTTGAATCTGGATACAAAATCCGTAAAAGCTGAAATCGCTGCTGCACAAAAAAACTATGACAAGTTAAGGGGCAGTTCTAGCCCTGGTGAAAAAGCCGAAGGCAGTATTAAGGACGGCGCCGAAGAAACAAATACTGTTGTTGAGGTGACTGATAAAGCGACTGCAGGCAAATTAGAGCAGGCTAAGAGTCGTCTGGATGCGGCTAAAAAAGTGTTAAGAGATGACTTTATGATGCCGTTGATTTACGGTATGCTTGCCGCTTTGCTTGCCGCCGGAGTCTGGCTGCAGATCGCATCCTACTATGGCTGGCCGGTCTCTACAACACATTCGATTGTCGGGGCAATCATTGGTTTTGGTGCGGTGGCATTCGGCATCGATGCAGTGAATTGGCCAAAAGTCGGGGCCATTGTGGCCAGCTGGTTTATTTCACCCCTTGCCAGTGGGGTCATTTCTTTTCTAATCTTTTCGATCATTCGCAAGAAGATCTTTTTTGCCAAGAATCCGGTATTGGCGGCAAAACGCTTCACACCGATTATTGCTTTTCCTGTCTTTACGATTTTGATCCTGGTGCTATTTACTAAAGGGCTGAAGCATTCAGAAATGTTTAAGCCCATTATAGAAAATAAGCCGCTGCTTATTTTTGTTTCAGCGGTTTTCGGACTCATTGCAGCCGGGATAGCCCGCATACTGGTTTCCCGTATAGATACAAGTAAAGCGAGCTTAAACGAACGGCGTGAACAGCATTCCTTTATTAAACGGCGCCTGGTAAAAGCGATTGACCAATTAAAACGCTCGCTCTCAAGGAC
Source organism: Lentisphaeria bacterium (assembly GCA_013215875.1). Lineage (GTDB taxonomy): Bacteria > Verrucomicrobiota > Lentisphaeria > JABSQK01 > JABSQK01 > JABSQK01. The sequence continues at coordinate 3,996 of JABSQK010000034.1, read as the reverse complement.
GGAGGCTGAGAATAGTGAAAAAATTGCCAAAGTTGTTACAGAGCTTGAAGAAATAAATGACTCAATTGAAGACCCAGATGCGGATGTACCAACGGACTCATCCTATAAAGAAGTGGAACGGATCTTTGTATACCTGCAAATCATCAGTGCCTGTTTTGTTGCCTTTGCGCATGGCTCAAATGATGTGGCAAATGCCATTGGCCCATTAGCCGCCGTCATCGATATCATCCGTACAAATGATATCTCTCAAACAGCACCCGTTGCAAAATGGGTATTGCTGCTTGGCGGTATTGGTATTGTAGTCGGCTTGGCAACCTGGGGCTGGCGGGTGATAGAAACAGTCGGTAAAAAGATTACTGAATTAACCCCAACACGTGGTTTTTCTGCGGAATTTGGCGCCGCTACAACGATTGTCGTGGCCTCCAGTATAGGCTTACCTATTTCAACAACTCATACCCTGGTTGGTGCAGTACTCGGTGTGGGCATGGCACGAGGTATGTCGTCCCTTAATATTGGTGCTGTACGCAATATCATGGTTTCCTGGGTCGTAACCGTCCCGGCAGGGGCATTTTTTGCCATCATGTTCTTCTATTTGATTCGTTGGGCATCCCAGACCTTTCTAGGTCTTTAAGGATAGTACCGACAGTCAAAGGAGCAATCTGACTGCCGGCATTTTTTGGGAGGGGGAAATCTAAGCGTTTTCTTTCTGGTATTGAAACTTTATTTTTTGCAATGCGCGCTGTTGAATCTGGCGCACACGTTCGCGGGTTCGACCGATATGTTTACTGATCTCTTCGAGAGTTAAGGGGGTTTTATCGCCCAAACCAAAACGCAGGCTGATGACATATTTTTCCCTGTCGTTCAGATTTTGCATCAGGTAGCCCAAGCGTTTCTCAGTTTCCACCTGATCCAGCATTTTGAACGGGGTTTTCGTCTTTTCATCGGGTATCAGACTGGTAAGTTCACCATCTTCACCCCTCAAAATGGGGTCATGCAGTGAAATTGTTTTTGTATCCGATAAGCGCAAGCGCCGAACGACTTTCTCGCTGAGCTCAACTTTGGCGGCAATTTCGGCATTTGTAGGCTCACGTTGATACTCATTTTCAAGAATATCGTACATTTTGCGAATTTTTAGCATTTTTGAGACAGATGCCACTGGAATCCGGATAGTTTTACTCTTTTCTGAGATCGCCCGACGCATTGCCTGTTTAATCCACCAGGCAGCATAACTGGAGAATTTGGCACCTTTAGCAGGGTCAAACTTCTCTGTAGCGCGTATGAGTCCCATATTTCCCTCAGAAACAAGATCTGGCAAGGAAAACCCCATTCCCTTAAAATCATGTGCAATTTTTACCACAAGGCGCAAATTTGCCCCGATTAACTTCTCTTTAGCGATAAGATCACCTTTTTTGATGCGTGCTGCTAATTCAACTTCTTCCTCAACCGTTATGAGTGGAATCTGCTTGATGTCCCTCATATAACCCTTCATAGACTCGTGTAATGGCATAAGTTCTCCTAACTAAGCTCTTGTGTGGACTTATGATGTGGCGTCTGCACAGGATGATTCAAGAAAAATGGTTTTTTTCAAAAAAGAGCCGTTTTTTTTCAAAATTTGTATCAGTTTTAGGCAAATCAGCATGAAATTTTGTAGCTTCAGTGTAGGTTGCATATGAACGGCCATATGATTCAGGAAAAAGTGAAATTTTCAGGCTAAAAGATGGAATTTAGGATATTTTGGAAAAAGAGACGAGTCTTATTGTTTTTATAGATATTCAGGAAAGGTTGATGCCAGTAATTAACCAATCTGAAAATCTTTTAAAAAATGCCGTAATATTGGCAAAAGGAGCGAAAATTCTCGATATCAAGGCATTATTTACTGAACAGATTCCAGAAAAACTTGGGCCAACAGTGCCGGAATTGGCCGAGTTAATGACCGAAAAAGCCCTGACAAAAGAGTGTTTCAGCTCGTGTGGCTCCGAACAATTTGCCAAAGAAATAGAGCCATATGAACATATAATTGTGTGTGGTCTTGAGACCCATGTGTGTATTTATCAGACTGTTTGCGATTTGTTGGATCTGAATAAAAAAGTGTATTTGGTCGCGGATGCGATTGGGTCCAGGACCATAGAGAATAAACGAATTGGTATAAAACGCCTCATGCAGGAAGGGGCAAAAATAGCATCAACAGAAATGATCCTGCTTGAATTACAGAAAAAAGGTGGCGATACTGTATTTAAACAAATACTTCAACTAATTAAATGAACGACGACGAATTACAAGTTAAAATTGAGAAGGCGCAAAGCGATGTTGCCGAACTGATAGATGCCTTGTCGGTATACATTATTGGCCAGGAAGACTTTTTGAAACGACTTATAATTGCCAATATTTGCAATGGCCACATTCTGGTCGAAGGCCTGCCAGGACTGGCGAAGACACTAACCATCAAACTTTTCGCTGAAGCCATAGGATTAAATTTTGCCCGCATACAGTTTACCCCCGATTTATTACCCGCCGACATTTTGGGCACGCATATCTACAACCCAAATGACCAATCATTTGAGTTGAAAAAAGGGCCGGTTTTTGCTAATTTTGTATTGGCAGATGAAATTAACCGGGCACCTGCAAAAGTCCAAAGTGCATTACTCGAAGCGATGGAAGAGGGAACAGTAACACTCGCAGGCGAACGCTTTACCTTACCGGTTCCATTTATGGTTATGGCAACTCAAAACCCGATCGACCAGGAAGGAACTTACCAGCTTCCCGAAGCACAAATGGATCGCTTTATTATGAAGGTAATCGTTGAATATCCAGATCGACAATCCGAAGAAGCGATAATAGAAAAAATGGCACGGCCGGCATTGGAGCTGAAAATTGGCAAAATTATCAAGGATAATAGCTTAACGGACATGCAAAAATTACTGGATAATATCTTCGTCGATCAGAAAGTAATCCAATATATACTTGATATTATACAGTGCAGCAGGAACGAATATGAGCAATTATCCGAGATTCAGGACCCGCAAACAGTGAAAGATCAAATGTCCGGGTTGATTGATTTTGGCGCCTCTCCAAGAGCAACAATTGCCCTAATTCTCACTTCGAAGGCCCATGCGCTGATCTCCGGGAGAAAGTATGTATTGCCCCAGGATGTCCGCGCCATGGTGCATGACGTGCTACGTCACCGATTAATTCCAAGCTATGAAGCCGAAGCAAATAACATGAGCAGCTTAAAGATAATCGACCAGTTATTAGACATAATTAAGCTTCCATAGACCCGTCAATTAAAAAAAAGATTCAGGCTGATATAAGGGGATAATTGCCAGTAAATAAAAAAATGCCATTTTCCTGTTGAAGTTATAGCAAAACCGTGGTATTTTCAGACGTTTATTATATCAATTAACGATTTATGCTAAATTCTAAATAAAAAGGAGGACGTTGGATGAAATCACCCGCGATCCGTAATGGAATAAAAAGATTGTTGCTTTCAGCTATGCTGCTCGTAGGCTTACAAGCTATGGCAAAGAACCTGAAAGAAGATTTGGTGAATGTTGAAAAAGACATTGCATCTGAAACTAAGAAGTTAACTGCCGCTAAATCTCATGAAAAAAATTCAAAAGCTAATTACGATAAAGCAGCGAAAGAACTCGAAGCTGCGGAAAAAGTTTTAGCAACAGCGAAAGCCAATAAACCTGGCAAGCAGAAGAAAAAGAAAAAGAAGACTGATAAAAGCAAAAAGAAAACATCTTTTAATATCAATCCGAATATGGATCGCTTCCAGGAAGAAGTCAGTTTTTATAATTTAAATCTTATAGAAGTTGCTGATGGCAAAGAAGCAGAAAAGAAAGAAAAAGCCAAGAAGCCTGGTAAACAGAAAAAAGAGAAGAAATCTGACAAGACAGCTAAGAAAGGCGATGCTAAGAAAGCAGAAGTAGCCAAGAAAGATGATAAAGCTAAGAAACCTGGTAAGGCTAAGAAAGATAAGAAAAAATCTGACAA
>JABSQK010000339.1 GCA_013215875.1 Lentisphaeria bacterium | reverse complement strand
ATCCAGGGGTTTAATATCGATCAGTTTCTGTTCTCGAACAATCCGGGTTCCGACAGCCAGGTTGCTGATGGGTGTTTTACTTCCAGCCAGGGTAATTTCAGGACGAAGCCGAATGATCTGGTCTGACCAGATTGAATTAGTCACCTTAAAAATAAAATATTTTGACTCATTCTTTTTCAGTTGAAATGAAATTGACTTGGGCTCGATCGCAAGTCCTTCAAAAGGCGTTAGTCGAAGCACGCCTTTATTCGCTGATGCAGAATTGGGATGCAGAAATGCATTTTCATTCGAGACTTTTACTCTGAAATACTGCACATCCCCTTTTCGCATGGGCATTTGTTTTCGAGGATGCATTTCCACACCCAGAAGCGGCATCACTGGAATTTCCGCACCATTAAGGAAGAGACGTCGCGTCTTGCCTAACTGACCCTCTATATTTAACGATACAGGTGTAAGACCAAAACGTGAATGCTTATGTGTTTGCAGGGTTCCCTTAATCGTTAATGTTCCACCGGGAGCAAGTGTCGTTTTATTCGCTTTACCTGATACGACAGTTCCTTTTCCATAAATAATAGTGTGTTGATCTTTCTTTCCAATGGGTACACCTGTAGGTGCATACCAATGAAGCTTAATATTGCTTAAAGCGTGCTTTAATTGACTTCGTACAACAACTTCAAATTCTGTCTGGTCAGGTGTAGTCAGAGTCTTTTTCTTGAATGACCACTCAAACGACAAGCCTTCATGGAATGCTTTCTTTGCAGCAATAGAGACGTGGGAATAGCTGCGATTGGCAAGACGGCTCACACGAGAATCAACTTTCGCATCCATGCCAAATGCCGATGCAGATGTCACCCTGACTTTCTTTGGAAATTTCAATGACAATGGTGTTTGGATAATTGGACCATAGACATCTTTTTTGATGCCAAGTGTGAGTACACCCTTCTTACCTGTACATTTTACATCAAGCACTTTGATACAACCTTGCAAGTATTGGTTCGATAAGAGCATACCCATATTCGCATGCCAAATATTCGGATGGGATCCATACTCGGCAATCTGATCTTTAATATCAAGCAGATCCTTTTTACCAAAGTCCCTGACTTGGATCCGAACGATCACACCACGTCCCACCCTCTTTGTGGCTCCCTTAAACGCATTGGCCAGTATTTGATAATAAATCATTTCATTCGGAATTTTTCGTGTATCCATGGATGTCAATTGCTGATAGTAAGCGACACTGGTCTGATCTTCGCCTTTGTATCCAAGCAGTGCAGTTATTACTGACGGTTTATCCATATAAGTTAAACGGAAGTTCGCATCACTCATCACAGCACCAAAACCCATCGTCCTGGTGGCATAAGGCTCACGTTGCAGAACCCATTTACCAGACTTCAGATGACCACTAATACTGGCCACAAATAATTGCCCTTTGATTTTTGAAAGTAGCTCAATTCGTGATGCGGCAACTGTATCAAATGCTTCTTGTGCGGTATTCCTACCAATAAATGATTGGTAATTTCCTTTTGCACCGGGATAACGACCCAGTGCAAGCTCTACGCCTGTAGCTTCAAGTGCCCGAAGTTTTTCTTTGCTCTCTCCAGGTCCAACAAATACGGTAGAACGAAAGCCCATCTCATGAAAAAATTTATGTGTCAATGGCTTTTTAGGTCCAGAATAAATGAAGGCACATGGGACACCACCTGGAAGGTCGGAAAATTTCATATCACGCGCTTTAAAGGTGGCTGCTTCAGCCATTTCAAAGTAAACTTTAAAGGGTATGTACTCGTGATCTGTTTTCCCATCTGCACGCATATCAATGCTTACACAGATCAGAACTATAATAATATTTAAGTAAAATCGCATCACTCTTTCTCTTTCTCTTTCTCTGTGGCAATGCTGATTCGGGTCACTCCGAGAATTTGCGCTGCCTGAATTAAAGTTGTGATTTCTCCATAGGGTGCTTCCTTGTCTGCTTTGATGACGAGAAGCGGCCATGCCCCACTATTCCGTCTCACCTCACGTAAAACTGTAAATAAATTTTTCCGCTCTATTGGATTTTCCAGGTTCTCTTCAAAATAGTAATTGCCGTTTTTATCCACAGACATGGTCAATGCCAGATTAATATCTGCCGACCCTTTGATGTTCGAAGTTGGCACCTTGATTTCGACATCTTCGGTCTGGGATTTAGCGCTGGACATGATGACAATAATCAGCAGGACCAGGCAGATGTCGATAAAGGGAATCACATTCAGCTCGCTGATGGCGTCTTCTCTGTTGTCTGATGGGCCTTGCATACTCTATTCCTCTAATATTGCCAGTGATAATTTGACGTCTTTAACATTCATGCGAACTTTCTCCATGACATAAATTACATCTTGGATATTCATCTTATTCGGCGCGCGGAACTCCACTGCGCTATATTTGCCACCCTGCCAGATTTTATTTAATTCAGGAGCAACTGAATTAAGCGTGATAACTTTACCGTTGAGTGTGATCTTCTCTTTACTATGAACAAATAATTTAATGACCGTTGACTCACCCTCTTTAGTCTGTGCATTTACAACAGTAAACTCAGCTGAACTCGGGTTATCAAAATTAAATAACTGATATGAAAATGTCGACATAATTAATACAATGATCAGCAGTACCAAACAAATATCGATGAACGGAATCACATTCAGTTCACTAATAGGATCTTCAGATCCACCTGAACCTTCCTGCAGCATCCGCATAACATTTGGGTCGGGTTCAATTTGGGTCACTTCGTTCACCTTTACATGCGTCCAAACAGAATGAGGATTTCCGTGGCTTTGCGTTCGGCATGGTCGAGAGATTGGTTCGCTTTGCGAACATAATAATTGTAAAACATCACAGCGGGTATCGCCACGGCAAGTCCTGCAGCAGTCGCGACTAATGCGGATGAAATACCTGCAGAAATTGCTGCTGGATTGGAGAAACCAGAATCACCAATCGCAGAAAAGGTTTCTAGTATTCCCATGACTGTTCCGAATAGCCCTATGAATGGTGCGGTTCCTGCCAGTGTCGCAAGTATACTTAGGAATTTCTTTTGACCATCAGCTGCTTCATGTACATTATTACGAAGAAGCAAAAGACTTTGATCCGGACGTAATGGCTGCCCTATGGTCAGGATCGGTGTGATCACTTTAGCTAAGGGTGCATCGCTATCTTTGCATGCACTGGTTAATTGCTCAATATCCCCGCCCTCAATGACGGGTGTGAGAATCGTTGATAACTTTTTCGAGTTCCCATTGGTTTTCATCCAAAACATAAATTTTTCAATTAAAATCACCACGACTAGCAATGCACAAATGGCCAGGATTCCTAAAACCGCTTTTTCAATCATCGCCCCCACGCCCATATGTGCTTCAGTTACCGCTGGTGCAGACTCAGTTGCATCTTGCGCATATCCCGGCATCACAGTCATAAGACCAAATAGCATGCAGATGAATAAATAGTTTATCTTTTTAATTTGCTTCATAATAATAATATCTCCGTTATTTAATTGTTGTTAAATTTGATTTTATCTCGGGTTCTAGAACAACCCGTTTTACCGGGGAAAAAGGGTCTTTTAAACGATCGATCAGTAAATCTGTGGCCGCTACAGCCAGTTGCTTAAAATCACAAACAGCCACGACCGCCTTCTTATCTTTCAATTTTTTGTTAAACTGATTTTTTGAAATAAAGAAAGCCTGATCAAGATCTTCGAGGCCGGCCTCTTTGAGATCCAAGGGGCTTTCGGATACAATGGCTGTACATTCGGGGAAAGTTTCCTTGAGTTCATCGAGCCTCATATCTTCACTGCTCCGCCGTTTATCGCTGTGAAATAAATGCACCGCTTCCTTTGGCAGATGAAGTTTCATTGAGATGCGATAACCTTCGGCCCGTTCGAGGGCGGCAGGATCGAAGAAAGCCGAGCAGCGGTCACCAACCGGAAGCGGACCGCCAACATAAGCAATTTTGCTATGCCCGGCTTCAATCAGGCAACGAGTTAACTCAGCAGCAGCCCAAACATTATCAATAAATGCCGAATCAATGCCGAATGGATAGGCGTTCACATCGTAGGCCACGGATGGAATCCGCAAAGCCGCAAGGGCGGCAATATAATTGTAATCGTAGGCCGCCATGACCAAGAGTCCGTCAGGATTATAGGCGGCTAAGCGTTCCGCCGGTAGATAGCGAGCAGGTTCCATGGATTCGAGAAAGGTGTGCAAAGAAAAGCGTTTATGCGATTTGGTTAACTGGTTTTGAATGGCTGGCAAAACACTTTGGATACCCCAGTCATTATCCGAACCTCCGACTATTAAAGGAACGAGAATTGCCACATCCTGAACCTCTTTTTTACTGCCGGGTTCGGTGACATAAATGCCCTTGCGATCGATTTTATCCAGATAGCCTTCCCGGGACAGGAGGTCAACCGCCGTACTCACGGTTATCACACTCACCCCGTTTTCGCTGGCAATGGTCCTTAAACCATCCAGTTTTGTGCCTGGTTGAAGCTCACCATCGACAATCCGGGCCCGAAGACTTTCGTAGAGTTTATAATATGCGCTTACGGCCATAATGGTCCTTTCCTCTGATCTATCTGTAATGTTGATATAGATACAGATAATACAGGAAAATTTCCAGTAGTCAATGGTTAATTGAAAAAAAATCAGCTTTTTCCGATGATCTGCTGGGAAATACTACCCATTACGGAGCAGAAGACATATAGTAAGACAAAAAGTTTAACCGATCGCCGCGTTGGTGGATTACTTGAACAGCGGCTTCACTCAATGACCATCGACTGAGTCTTGAACTGTTCGAAGTTCTATTCGGTAAACATGGATTAAGAATAGCGAATAAACAGGAAGGCTCAGCATGAAAAAGATGATCATTCAGTCATATAAAGACGTCGACAATATAAACCTCAATATGCACATGATTAGACCAGATGATTGTTCAGATGAGCCTTTGCCCGCAATCGTATTTTTCTTCTGTGGTGCTTGGACTGGTTTCGATGCATCTAAGTTTTACCCGCATAGTGTTTACCTTGCTTCACGCGGCATGGTCTGTTTCCATGCTGAACTTAGAGTAGAACCTATCCATGGCACAACACCGATGGACTGTGTTATTGACGGAAAGTCAGCTGTTCGATGGCTGCGCTCGCATGCCAAAAGCCTGGGAATTGACCCAAATCGCCTTGCTGTTGGGGGTGGGTCCGCGGCAGGGCATGTGTCTGCCTGTTGCGGCATAATTGATGGACTTGATGATCCACAAGATATGAATCCAGATATATCGTCCATACCAAACGCAATGGTTCTTTACAATCCAGTCTTGGATCTACTCAAACATGATCGTTGGATAAACCTCTTTGGAGGGCTCGAAGTGGCACGGTCACTCTCTCCGACGCAGCATCTAAAACAAGGCGTTCCTCCCGCATTGGTGATGCACGGCAACGCTGATGAAATAGTTGAAGTAGAGCAGGCAATCCATTTTAATGAGCTTATGTCAAAGTTGGGAAACCACTGCGAACTTCGTCTTTACGATAAACAAGCGCACGGATTTTTTAATTATTTCGACGGTGAAAATCCCCTGTTTACCGAGACCCTAAGAGAAACGGATATATTCCTTACGTCTCTGGGCTTCCTCAATGGTCCGGAGCAGATTGACACATTCGTTTATGATCCTGAAGACATAGAAAAGCAATGGCTTGAAAGGCAGCAGAAATGACTCGGGGTTTCAAGCACCGAGCAATCGAACCGAATGCGTCTCCCCGCAACGGATGCATCACTTTAGATGAGAGATGATCGAGACAAATATGTCTGAATCTGAACAAATATCCCAATACTTTGTTGCCGATGCTGGCGGGAATGAGATTCGGATGCCGAGGAAGTCCCGGATACTATTGAGTGGGGCCATAATGATCTTTATTTTGCTCCTGTTTGTCGGATGGACAAGCTGGTTGGCCATCAACAACCTCTTCTGGTCTGAAAGGTCACTTGTGCCTGTGGTCTCTTCTGTTCTTTGGCTGATGATTGTGGGCATATGCGTGTTTAGCATTATAAGTGATCAAGGCGTGAAGCGTGCTGCTGTCTGTATACTGGGTGTCTTCTCTCTCGACCATTTCATTGATATCAGTGGCAACGATTTCTCAGACCGACTCGTCGGGTACGGCTTCCGTTGCTTCGGTTCTCGGTTCTACTTCGACAGAGTGCCCCTCGATCGTGTAACCCTCATCACCTGGAGTACGGGGCAGACGAGTTTTCATGCTGGACGTGATATGGATGACTGGCATGTTGCCATTTGGTACAAGCCTACTCCGCCTCAGAAGTCAAGAGTCCCTTTTGGTCGTCGCTCGGAAGAGGACCTATTCATACTGGATCTTTGGGGCCCGAAGATGCGAATCGCCGAATTTGGCAAGTGCATTGTCGAACTCATGATTGCTGCGAATCATTCATTGGTACAAGGCAAAGACGATTGCAGTTTCGTATATAGTAATAGTAGAGATGAAGAAGCATCTAACAAAGGGGATTCAAGCGACGCTTAATGGCGCACTTGACCCGCAATGACTAGAAAATAGGATAGAGATGGAAGTAAAGCAGCTGATCAGTTTGGCACGAAGAAAGAAATGGGATGATCTCGCCGAGGCGATAAATCAAAATCCTCATTTGGTCCGATTGGAGGAAACAGCCATCCAAAAGGTGGGTTATTTTGGTGACTGGAATTCCCTTCAGGGTGTATTTAGCCTGGTAAAAGATTCTGCCTTACTCAAAAAAGCGCTCAAAAAGGATCCCTCCTTATTTTATGTAGCCCCGGTTGGTTTTGGCATGGGCATAGCAAGACTGATTCATTATGTCGCTCATAAGGAAAATGACAGCTTAAAGGTATTGCTGGATCTGGGTTTTGAAGCAAACGATATATCAGCTTCAACACCCGGTTCACAAAAATTATTTACGGGCGGAGCAACGCCCATATTCAGTGCGCTGGTGAATCAGAATACTGCGAATGCGACAGTACTAATGGACTATGGTGCAGACGTCTCCCACGTTGACTGGGATGGCGAGCACGCATTGCATGTGACGGCTGCAAAAGGCCACTTTTTGGAAACTAAGTGAATACTGGAACATGGCGTTAATCCGAATATTCAAAATACCCAGGGGTTTACACCCTTACACGCTGCGGCAAGACGAACCGCTTCACCAAAAACCCTGGCGCTTTTAATTGATGCAGGGGGAGATCCTTCACTGCAGACTATAGACGGGAAGACACCCTTAGATCTGGCACTAGAAAAGAAGAAAGTGAAGAACGTCGCATTTCTTGAAAAGCTATAATTTAAGCAAGCGATTCATTAGACCCCCTACCCTAGCCGCGTGCAAAAGGTTATTTTACTTCGAGGACCAAACGATTGCCCAAACCCTTTTTGCCAATCAGAAATTTTTTGACTGTTACGAGACCGTATTTATCGACTGTGATGGTTCCTGAGGCAATGACCTTGGGCTTGGCAGGATCCGCCAAACTGACATTTTGCCAGGCAACTTTCTGGCCGGATTTTGCTTTAAACTGTTGCAGACGTCGTGGGGTGACATCTGCAGTACAGGTGGCATCGGGCTCATTGGGTTTAAACTCAATGTACTTGAGCCGTTTGTTTTTAGCCTTAAACAATCGCAGGGAAATTTCATAGCGTTTTGCTGTATCGACAATATCATCGGCTTTACTTTTCTTATCAAAGTTCTGTAAGCTGCTGCTCCATTCCAGAGCACTGTTGATGCGTCCCATCAAGCGTACGTCACTGATGAAGAATTTGTGTTTGTTATTTTTAATATTTCTGGCAAAAGCGGCACTGTTTAAATCACCGCAGTGAGGATCAGGAATCACCGTCAGGGTCGTATCGGTGACAGATTCGATTTGAAAATTTGGTCCACCGGGTGAATATGGGGCATAATCCATCAGTAGCCATTTACCTTTTAACTCTTTCGGAAAGGTTTTATAAACCGTTTTTTTATGAAGCTTTTTAAATGAAATTAATTTAAGTGTTTTACCATCAACAATTTCGACCTGACCAGCCAGGATAACGGGGTCGCCAGTCATGACGGGTTCTTTTTCAATGGGCGTATTACACGTGGCCCAGGAAAATGCCGGGACCGATTCATTCTTAAGAATTTTCCGGGCGAGCATATTTGATCCGGTGTCACCGGTGGGTAAATGGCCGGACTGGACCCAGCTGGCGGTAAAGGGTTGGCGGGCTTCCTGAAGAGCGCGATAATAGTCCGGGTAGCCTTCAAAAGAAATAGAGTTGTCAAATCGGGAATGGGAAATCTGCATAAAGGGAATTTCGGCACTAGGATTTTCCCTGAGCCATTTTGGGATATTCATGCGTTCGTAAATATTAATTCCCTTTTGCGTCTTCAAGGGGTTTTCCGGGGTGCCCCAATAGCGCCAGACGGTTTTCTGCCCCTTTTCAACGGT
>JABSQK010000338.1 GCA_013215875.1 Lentisphaeria bacterium | reverse complement strand
GACAGGGATTCAGAATTCATTCTCGATACGATTCAAAAAATCCTAGATAAAGGATGTCCAGAAACCCTCGATGCTATTCTGACTGACATGCAGGAGTCCATAGAAACATTCATTGATTCAATCGGTTTCGATGAACTTCTGCAAGATGTACTAAAAGAAAAATTAGACCTGTGCATCAATGAAAATATAATCGACTTTTTACCTCAGGCGGAAATAATAAAAGAAGCTGATGTAAAAGAAATTATCTCAGAGATGGCCATCGAAAGTACTGTGGGAGAAGCTAAGCAAGAGGATATTATATCTCAAAGTGAAACGGAATTTAAAAAAGAAGTTGAGGATCGTAATAGCAGTAGAAATAAAGAGGGGAAGACTGTGCGTATTGCTGAAGACCATATCGACCAGTTCCTTGAATATGTAGGTGAACTGCTCGTTGTCGGTGATATGTTTCAGACCCTTCAAAAAACAATCATCGAGAAAAAATCGCCCGAGGTCTATATTCCTGCCATACGTGAAGCCAATGATACGTTTAGCAATCTGTCCGAGAATTTGCAACGCAGTATTATGTCTATTCGTAAAGTTTCAACGCGGTCTTTACTGCAAAAATCCAGCCGTATTGTCCGTGACATCGCCATGGATTCAAATAAATTAATAAATGTGACTATCGAAGGGGAACGACTAACCATCGATAAAAATTATTTGGATATTTTGGATGCACCGATTGTGCATATGGTCCGCAACGCTGCAGACCATGGCATTGAAATGCCCGGTGTTCGTGAAGCTGCTGGTAAGGCTGAAGAGGGGACAATTCGTGTTTCAATTCAGGAAAGCAATCAAATGATCGAACTCATCATAGAGGATGATGGTGCGGGTCTGGATTATGATAAAATACAGGCTAAGGCCGTTGAAATGGGCATTGCCAAGAAAGACACAACGCTCACAGAACAACAAATTATCGACTTTCTTTTTGTTTCAGGTGTATCCACTGCAGAGAAAACGACTGATGTCTCCGGGCGCGGGGTTGGTATGGATGTAGTGAAGCATATGATTGAAGATGCTGGTGGTACAATTGCAGTTAACTCAGAGCGTGGCAAAGGCTCACGTTTTAGCATCAAACTTCCGCAAACCATCCGCACACAAATCATAGAGGGATTTCTCATCCGCATTAACGACAATGTCTGCATCTTGCCCATGGACAAAGTAAAAGAAACACTCAAAGTGGATGTCTCAAAGATTAAAAGTGTAACCGGGAGAGGCGAGTGCCTGGTGATACATGATAAATTACACCCCATATTGGATTTACATAAAATACTTGATTTACCTCGAACTTATACGAGTGATGAGCGTATCATTGTACGTCTGCTTATAGATAACAAGTTCACTGCCATTCATGTAGATGAGGTTTTGGGTGTAAAGAAAGTCGTCCAGCGAACAATCAGCGGTATCAATACAGATATGCCTTATATAAAGGGTGGGGCACTTATGAGCGATGGCACCGTCGCATTAATTTTAGACTTAGATAACCTGCTAGTAACATGAAAGATCGTAAAGTTTTTATTCTACCTGGTGAAGTGTTGTCTATCACCATTAGGCGATAGACACTTAAACAATATTCAGGTTTCTATGTTTCACTAAAAATCATCGAAAGGAATCATATCTTCAGCAGTTTTTTTAAGATCTGCATTCTCTTGTGCCTGTGCCATCATGTTTGTGAGATTTTTTGGAAGCATTGTTTTCGCAACTACTGGCGCGGCAACTGCAGACTGCCACTTTGTTGCCGCGACATGTTCGATGGCAGGTTTGCCAAGCATCTGGCTGAGCTGAGCGACCATTAACATGAGTTGTGAGGCTTGAGAGTTGAGTTCCCCGCTTGCTGCAGATGTCTCTTCTGCACTCGCAGAGTTTTCCTGAGTAATGGTATCGATCGATGCCATGGAGTTATTCAGGTGTTTTATACCCAAGGATTGTTCTTCAGAGGCAGATGATACTTCTTCTATTAATAAGGTAATCTTTTCAACACTGTCTATAATCGTATCCAAAATATCCGAAACATCGCTTGCAGCAGTCGCACCATTCCGGGCATTTTGCTGCGAAATTTCGATGAGTTCGCTCGTTGAATTTACCGCATCTGCCGAACGCAGTGCAAGCGAACGAACCTCCTCAGCCACAACCGCAAAACCTTTTCCGGCATCACCGGCTCGAGCCGCTTCTACTGCTGCATTGAGTGCGAGAAGATTTGTTTGAAAGGCAATCGCGTTTATATCTTTTATAATCTCAGCAGTCTGTTTCGATGAATCTTGTATCAGGTCCATCGCCTCTGCCATCCTGTTCATTGCCTCGCGCCCCTTATTACTCATCATGAGCATTTCTTTACTCATGAGAGAGCCGCTGCGGGCATTATCTGCATTGTCACCAATCATCGACGCTATTTCTCCGAGCGATGAAACGGTTTCCTGGAGACTTTCTGCCTGGCTACTTGCACCTGAGGATGTTCGATGACTCGACGTCGATACGCGTGCCGCGGCTGAATTCACCTCCATACTGCTTTCCTGCATGTGTCCTGAAATATCTGTTAGTTGTTTTGAGACATTTTTTATGATATAGAGTGCAAATAAAATACCACCAATAATAGAGAGTATGGACACGAGTAAATAGAATTTCCCTTCGCTTACCCTGTTTTTTCGCTGAATAGGCGATGCCAGGATCAATTGCTCATCCTTATTTCCAGTAATAATGGATGCATAGCTTATACT
>JABSQK010000337.1 GCA_013215875.1 Lentisphaeria bacterium | reverse complement strand
AGTAAAGCTGCGGTTCTTGAGCTTGCGGATGACCTTACCGGCCAGGTAGAGAATTCGGTGATCGAAAAAGTCAGTGCATATATGAAACCTGCTGGCCAGATGAGTATCTACATTGCGGACTTGATAGAGCGCGGCCAGTTATCGCTCACTGATACAAATGCCCTCGATGCCCAGGCGGTACAAACCCTTCTTAGTTTTCCGCAACTTGCCATGGTGAATATTGGCGATGTGGATGGGAACTTTCTTATGGCTAAGCGCATGCCGGATGGCACGATACATAGCAAAATTGTAAGGCAAAAGGAAAAGGAAACCATCTGGATACGTCGGGATCACGAGTTAAAGGTTCTAAAAACAGAAAAAGAGGCTGTTGTGGATTACGATCCGCGGGTACGTCCGTGGTATAAAAATGCCATCGCGAAGGATGGGCTCATATGGACCGATGTCTACCTCTTCTTCACTGACAAAAAATTGGGCATTACTGCATCCTACCCTATTCGTGATAAGGATGGCGCTGTCATAGGGGTGATTGGTAATGATATAATGCTCAAGCAGCTTTCGGAGTTTATGAAAGAAGTGAAGGTAGGTAAAAGTGGTAAGGCTTTAATTTATAATGATAACGATACGATTGTCGCGTATCCGGATCCACAGCAAACGACGCGTCAGATCGATGGCGAATGGCGTACGGTAAAACTCAATGAGCTGGATGATTCAGCTGCGAAGAAGGGCTGTGAAGAGTTAAAAACAAATAATCGGGTATTTTTTGAAGATGGTGGTGAGGATTATATTGCCACATTATCGAAGTTTCCCGGGTCGTTTGGCAGGCAATGGAATATCGCGCTGATTGTACCCGAGAAGGACTTTACGGGCCCTGTCCGCTCGGCAAACAGACGCAGTATGCTTATTGGCTTTGGGATCCTGATCGTTTCGATTTTCCTTGTTAGCATCCTGGCGAAGAAGATTGCCCGCCCAATTATACAGCTGACTGAGGAAACAGATAAAATAAAGGATTTCGATTTGTCGGGTACGCTGGAGATCAATTCACCGGTATACGAGATTCAGCGCATGGCTGCATCGGTAAACTCTATGAAAAATGGCCTGCGGGCCTTTGAAAAATATGTGCCAGCAGAACTGGTGAGGGAATTGATCGCTACCGGAAACGAGGCACGGATTGGTGGGGAACGCAAAAATATAAGTATCCTCTTTGCAGATATTGAGGGCTTTACAAGTATCTCAGAAAAAATGGATCCGGAAGAACTGCTGCCACTGATATCGAATTACCTGGATGTAATCGCCACAAGTGTAAAGGATCACCAAGGGACTGTAGACAAGTTTATTGGCGATGCGGTAATGGCATTCTGGGGCGCACCCCGAGACCTGGAGAATCATGCACAAAAAGCCTGTGAAGCTGCACTACGAAGTTTCGAAGCTGTAGAGGCGCTTAATACGAATTCAAATACAAGCCTCTCAATACGGGTAGGCATACATAGTGGTGACTGCGTGGTCGGTAATGTCGGATCGAAAGATCGGATGAATTACACCGCAGTTGGCGATACGGTAAATCTTGCCAGCAGACTGGAATCGATAAATAAGTTTTACCAACTAAACTGTATCGTTAGTGAGGAAACAAAAAATGCCTGTGATACAAGCATGCACTTTCGACTCATCGATCACATCACTGTAAAAGGCCGCAAAACGGGATGCAATATTTATCAGCTTACTGCCTTTGAAGCAGACATAAATGATACTCAAAGGGAACTGACAATAAGCTACGAAAAGGCATTCGCGGCATATCGCGATAAGGATTGGGATACGGCTCAAGAGATATTAAATTCACTCAAGGATCAAGCAGACAAATTCCCGCCGATCACAATCCTACAATCACGAATATCTGAGCTAAAAGAAAATCCCCCCGAAAACTGGACTGGGGTATTTATCCATACCAGTAAAGGCTAGCGAGAAGAGGGAGTTTATCCACGCGTAAGGATGCTTACATGCTCGTGAACTAGGAGTTCATCAAGCACTTGGGGAATTTCACGAATTTCACGAATGGGGAGAGTTAGAGAACTGAACAACGTGTGAGAAGAGCGAGCTTATGCCTATGCCTCCGGCGGCCAAACCCAAAGTGCTTAAAGATGCTTACGTACTTGTGCGCCTATGGCTTACCAAGTACTTGGGGCTCGGTGAACTCCATGTTCACCGAGCATGTAAGCATCTGTAAGACTGGAGTCAGTCTCTGGATTGCCACTGCGTTCTCGCCATTCGGCTCACGTTGCCTTCGGCTGCGCTCCAATTTTTAAAGAGAAGAAAATGTCCCCGCTACGACGTGGGATAGCGGGACATGCTTGGGGGATGCATTTCGCGGAATTGCTTTTATTTTAGGTACATGGAGCTAGTGTAGTTATATGAGAAAAGAACATTTAAAGAAAGAAACAGAACTGCTTATTGATGATCTGCCAGAAGATGCTTCCTGGGACGATCTGATGTATAAGATTTATGTTCGTAAAAAGATCGATAAAGGCTTGGATGACTGTGCCAATAATCGGACATTATCCAGTGAAGAGATGCGCCAGAAAATAAGCCTGAAATGAATGTTCGATGGTCTTACGAGTCATCAGAAGACTTAAAGGCAATTTATAATTATATTGCAAATGACTCTGAATACTATGCGTCTGCAACTATCGAAAAAATCCTCAATCTTGAAAACTTATTAATAGAAAATCCACTTTTAGGCCGTGTAGTAGCAGAATATCTTACATGCTCGTGAACCTGCGGTTCACCGAGCACTTGGGGAAGACACTATTCGTGAAATGATTGAGGGAAATTATCGCTTAATCTACCAAGTACTAGACGACCGAATCAATGTATTAACCGTCGTTCATCGTTCCAGAAAGATAGATTAAATCCCCTCTGGCGCGGTCCCAGGAAATACCATGGCTTTCGCGAAGCGGGAGTCATTAAATGGAGATATATGCTGTCCCGCTTCGGGACCCCTGTCTGGGTAGGACATAGAGATGCCCCCGGGCGCGTACCCAGACGAAGAACAAAGTGCTGTTTTGCTAATGATCGCGTTCGGAGACCCCGACCTACTTTAACTGCATGGTAAATAAAACAAGTTGCTTTCGCGAAGCGAAAGTCACTACTTACATGCTCGTGAACCTGCGGTAAAGATCTTACATGCTCGTGAACCTGCGGTTCACCGAGCACTAGGGGGTTCCCCAAGCACTTGGGGATTGCTGTCCCGTTTCGGGACCCCTGTCCGGGTAGGACATAGAGATGCCCCCGGGCGCGTACCTAGGGAGAATACAAATACCTCCCTACTAGTTTTCAACTAGTTAGGGAGGGAAGTGTTATATAAGTTTAGAATGAGAATTTATATGCATAGCCGATATACCATGCGCTATCATCGTTTGTTGTGCTGTCTAGAGATTCATCGAATGAATATCCGTGAGCATATCCGGCTTCAATTGCACCAATATACATTTCTCGATCGGTGGTGTAGATATCGAGTCTTACTCCTGCTGTACACAATAATGCAGCGGTAGTTTTGTTTTCTGCATCGCCATTTATATTTGCTGTGCCGACTCCCAGTCCTAATTCAAAAGACAAGTCCGCATTATCACCGGCTTGAACCCGGAAAATATCAATCAGTGCGGAGAGTGCAATCATCCCACGACCGTCGCTATAGACATCGATTTCGCCATCATCATCTTTACCCAGATCTTTATAGAATCTGAAATTGACCGCCATTCTTGGCTCAAGAATCCAGATATCGCCCGCCTTTGAGTATCGAGGAATATTCCCACCATGCTCAACTGCCATTCGTCTCCTTTTTACAGCGAGTATCTTATATGCATCAAGTCGCTCCTCGATCTGTTTCAAGGCGGCAGTTTGATTTACCAGATTTAAGATCTCCACATCATTCACAGCCATATGTAATTGTTTCTTAGTCATTAAGATAATAACATCGCTTATTTCTTTTGGAGTAGTTTTGCCCGTGAACGGATTTACCCCAGGGGTTTTACCTTTGGCTTTATGTTTTATGTTTTTTTGCTTAAACTCTTCTATCTTTGCCGCTTCTTTCTTAGCATCATCAGCCGCATACATACTGACGTTTAAGATTACAAATAAGAGTGTACAGAAGGCAGTTTTTGTTTTCATATGGAACCGTCCATTGTTTATAGTTGAGGGTAATGACCGTGTGCCATTTTAATCCCGTACTGATACTAAAAAATAATTTATTTTTTATCCAAAAATAAATTAAAATCTCAGTATTTTCAAAGTAGATCGATGAATGAATGAAGTTCTCACGGTAAGTGAGAAATAGAGATGTCCTCCCGGACAGTACTGCGTGGTATAGGATGTCCTCCCGGACAGGGTTCAAGGCCGGAGTCGGCCTTAAAAATCCCCAAATTAAAAGAGAAGAATGTCAGCACTGCAGCGGAGCTGCACTGCGGAGTTTTACTTACCTTCGGGCCGGGCGCGGTCCCAGGTCTACATGATCTATAATTCTACATGGTAAATAAAACAAGTAGCTTTCGCGAAGCGAAATCTACTAAAGTGACGTCCCGCTTCGGGACCCCTGTCCGGGTAGGACATCTAGGTGCTCGTGGATCTTTTATTATACGAATTAAAACGTTTACATAGGCTTTTAAGCAGTTATGGTTGTGTTTATAATTTATATAAAATGAAAGAGGAATTTAATTGTGTCTTTTAGGATATTGATATTTGTACTATTTATTTTTAGCGTGTGTTATGGCCAGGAAGCTGCTAAGAAGCGGTATTTGGACAAAGTAGATGCGGCAGATAAAAATTTAGAAAATGCGGAAAAGAACCGCGATAAAGTCGTTATTGAAGCAACGCTGGATTATATAGCCACTTTAAAGAAGGCTGTGGCATTTTATACAAAAAAGGGAAATCTGGATAAGGCTGTAGCTGCGCGTGATGAGGCCCGGGAACTTGAGCAATGGATAAATAAATCGGTTAAGGAACCAAGAAAAAAGAAAACGAATGCGGAACCGGAAAAGAAGGCAGAAATAAAGACACAACTGGTCGAAGCAAAACCGATAGCGGTTTCTTATGCTTCAAGGAAAGGTCAATTCTATATAGCCATGCATGGAAGAAATACGCCTATAGTTGATAAGGACCGTCTTCAATTTACGCCTAGCCGCAAAAGAGGACCAACCACGATAGGGTTTAACTTCGATGATGATTTCGAAATACGTTTTAAAATTAAAAATGCTGCTTCTGTTTGCCTGACAGAACGATATGATGTGAACTTAAAAAAAGGAAATGGCATACAATCGAGAGCAAACATTGTCCCTTTCAAAAAAATAAATATTGAACACACAAAACGCTATACAAACTTTGTGATAAAACGGACGGGGCAATCTATTACTGTGAAAAAAGGGACCAAGGAAGTGGAATGGACCGATGAAGAAAAAATCCCAGACGGAAAAATGATGATGGTCAACTTTATCTTCACCGAAAAAAACAAAGAAATTACAGTCGATAATATTAAAATAAAAATACAAGCCAAAGACTAGCAAGCTGACTGCTATCCACGAATTCCACGAATCTTCACGAATTTTATTTTCAAGGCCGGAGTCGGCGTAAAGATGCTTACGCTTTTACTTCGTAAAGAGCTTGGGGCTTAAGATCCCCAATTTAAAAAAGAAGAAAATATCTAGTCCCCAAATATCTTTTTTTACTTCTCGTTTTTCTTGATGTATTTTCTGACATCTGCATCGATGGCTCTTTTTTGTTCAGAAAATTTGAGGGGGTATTTCTTGAGGTATTTTGATCTTATTTTATCGAATACTTTTTGTGGTACTCCCATGGCTGAATTGTAGCGCAGCATAGTGAGGTGGGCATTGATTTCTTTTTCAAACATTTTGTTTTGCATTGAATAGCTGCCGGGATGTTTTTTGATACACTGTTTCTTTATATGGTCGAATGTAGCCTGTGGAACATGTTCGGCAGACTTTTGTTCTTTCAAATAGGTGTAACCAACGATATCGCCTTGCATCTGTTCTTTCTGTTTTGAATAGTCATAGGGAAATGCTTTTGCATTGTTGGCTTTTATCTTATCGAATATGTCCTGCGGCACTCCCTCGGCAGATTTATAGTTTAGCATAAGGGGATAGGCAATGACTTGTTTCTCAAGTTCTTCCATCTGAGTCGTAAAGCTGATAGGGTATTTTTTTCCAAATGCCTTTTTTATCTTATCGAAAATAGCCTGTGGAATGCCTTCTTCTTTTTTGTAGTTCTTTACCAAAGCATATGCGACACGCTCGGCATCGATGAGTTTCTTTTGCTCAGCCTCTGACTTGTCACGCAATTTCCTGACTAATAGTTTCTCGATCTTCTTCGGCATCTTCTGGGCAAATGCGCCAGAAAAAAATACCATAAAAATACATAAGCCAAACCCTAATTGTATATTTCTTGTCATCTCAATTCCTTATATTTATCCCAATATAATATAACTCTAAGCCTCCCACAGCTACTTTGCAAGTGGCGAGACGGGCGATATAAGATGTCCTCCCGGACAGGGTTCAAGGCCGGAGAGTCGGCCTTGAAAAGCTTACATGCTCGTGAACCTACGATTCACCGAGCACTTGAAGATGCTTATGTACTTGCGCGCCTATGGCTTGCCAAGTACTTGGGGCTTGGGGCTTAACAGCTTACATGCTCGTGAACCTACGATTCACCGAGCACTTGAAGATGCTTATGTACTTGCGCGCCTATGGCTTGCCAAGTAGTGACCGCTTCGCTCTCAGTCGCAGAGCTTCCTCGTTTTGACTACGT
>JABSQK010000336.1 GCA_013215875.1 Lentisphaeria bacterium | reverse complement strand
TTTTCGTGATTGGTCGGCTTTGTACATTGCCCTCACCTGAGAAAGTGTCACATGCGATTCATCCACCATCAATAACCAATCCTCATCGAAATAATCCAACAGTGTCCAGGGCCGTGAGCCTGCATCACGTTTTGCCAAATGCCGTGAATAATTTTCGATACCATTGCAGAAGCCGAGTTCCCGCATCATTTCTATGTCATACATCGTCCTTTGGTATATACGTTGCGCTTCCACCAGGCGTCCCTGCTTTTCAAAAACCTTTACCTGTTCTGCCAGTTCCGACAGGATTGCCTCTTCAGCAGACTTCACGCGCTCTTCGGGCATGGCAAAATGCGAGGCAGGAAAAACTGTCGACTTTTTAAGTTCCATCTCCAGTTCCAGGGTTAAGGTATCGCGCTTCGTAATTTGCTCGACATCATCGCCCCAGAATTCCACCCGCAAAACAGAGTCCTCATATGCCAGGAAAACATCCACAGTATCGCCGGAAACTCTGAACTCTCCGCGCTTTGGGGCAATGTCATTGCGATTGTAATGCAGATAAATCAGCGCCCGGACAAATTCATTTCTCGACATTTCTTCTCCGCATTCCACAGTCACACTGAGTGATCGGAAATCTTTCGGATCGCCCAGACCATAAATGCAGGAGACACTGGCGACGATGATTACATCGCGGCGCTCACTCAAGGAACTCGTGGCAGCAAGACGCAGTTTTTCGATTTCTTCATTAATATGCGAATCCTTATCGATAAATGTATCTGTTTGCGGAATATAGGCTTCAGGTAAATAGTAGTCATAGTAACTAATAAAAAAATCGACTGCATTGTCAGGAAAGAAGTGTTTAAATTCGCTATAAAGTTGAGCTGCGAGTGTTTTATTATGGGACAATATAAGTGTGGGCCGTTGTAGATTTTCAATGATTTTCGCCATGGTAAACGTTTTACCTGAGCCCGTCACACCATGAAGGGTCTGGTATCTATCACCAGAACGAATACTTTCCGTTAATTTACGGATAGCTTGTTCCTGGTCACCGGCTGATTCAAAATCAGATTTAAGCTCAAATCGCTTATCCATGAAGCTTGATTTTCCTAAGATATATAGTAGTTTACGCTAGTTTTAAATTGATTTTATTCAAGCAGTAATAGCCCATGCTAGTACTGCTTTATTTTATTATGGCACAAATTAATATTAATCACTGCAAAGATGACGGTTTTAACTGTCTGTATAATGCAGATTTGATAACGGAAGAGATGGTTCGGGAATTGCTCAAAGACGAAGCAGCGCAACTTTATTCTGAGAAAGAACAGATGCTTGCTTTCGGAAATGAAGCCCGCTACAAGTTGACCGTGAATGGGGAACTATGGTTTGCCAAGGAACTTAAAAACAAATACTGGTATAGTTCGATTAAGAATATCTTCTTTTCCACGGATTGCTGGAAGGCCTTTCAAATTGGATGTAAGCTTGTCTCATATGATATCAATACCCCCCAGCCAATTTTGGCAGCAACAGTCATTTGTGGAGAAGAAACGAAGCAACTTCTTATTACCCGGTTTATCGAAAATGCCAAAGGCCTGGCCGACCATGTGACATCGATAAAGGATCAGGAACACGGACGGGAACGTGTGCTCGACCGAGTAGCACGTACGCTGGCAGAATTTCATAAGGATGGTTTTTGTTTCAAGCA
This sequence comes from Lentisphaeria bacterium, assembly GCA_013215875.1. Taxonomy (GTDB): domain Bacteria; phylum Verrucomicrobiota; class Lentisphaeria; order JABSQK01; family JABSQK01; genus JABSQK01. The sequence goes on along the minus strand of JABSQK010000336.1, from coordinate 933 downwards.
TATAAATTCAACGAGCATCATTGTTTCCAACAATGATGACAAAATTAATTTCTGGTATACTGCACTTGAAGCAATTGGCTCAAACCGCTTCCACTTCAATACAGCATTTATAAATACTGTTGCCCAGGCATGCAAAGATTTTCATAAGAATATACACGATGAAGAACGTATCATTTTTCTCCGTGTCTGCTTTGATGCTGCCTTAAAAAACAACATATTCAAACGACCCAGCCAACAAGAGTGGTTCATCAAAAAAACAAACCAAAGAGTAAGTGAATTATTAAATGAGTCTACGAACTAAATTAAAAGAATGTGCAGAAAAGATTGATGAAGGCACAATTTCGCATGCCGATATCGATGATTGCCTCGAGCTTCTTGATAGCAAACGGCAGGACATCCTCTATCTGCAGTGTAGCAATACGGGTATTAATTCCGCAGTTATAGGCATGAGTATCATCGAAAACAACGTTATGAGTGATGGACCGGACAATCCAGACGACTGGCCCTATCAAAGTGTGAATGGTGCCATGAAAGACGGCTGGCGAATTATTAAGTTTCCCGAATTGGCCCTTCTGCTGGATGACAATGAGACATACGGCTGCGGTTGTGAATTCATTCTGGAAAGGTGGCACTAAACATGGCTGATGAAACTTACAATTGCGAACCGACACTCACAGATAAAGATGTCATGGATTTTTGCCGAAAAGGATTTTTAATGCTGGAAGGCGTTGTTCCCGATGAGATCAATCAGAAGACAATCGCTTATCTTGAAGAGAACCCATCACATGAACCAAAAGCTATTTTAGATGAAGACTGGTTTATCGAGCATGTTATAAAAAACCCGCAAGCAGTAGGCGCAGTTCGCTCATTACTGGGTTCTGACTTTCTCCTGCCCGATCTTATGAGCAATCACCGGCGTGTTTGTCCAGAATA
>JABSQK010000335.1 GCA_013215875.1 Lentisphaeria bacterium | reverse complement strand
TGAGACATCATCATTTCTCTTATCATGACTATAACTCCCAATTTTGATTAGTCAAAATTGGAATTATGATCTGTCAAAATAGTTTAGGTAAGAGCCTTGTCAACGCTTCAGCAGTTTAATCTAAAATGGACGCTTTTTTCCGCCTGCTGAACTACAGTCTTTGGCCATAAAATAATGAGGAAATAGAAGTGGAATGGACTTATTTGAATCTTGGTTGCTTAGACTGACAAAATGCCAGTATCATACTTGTTTTAGCTATTTTAAAAAAAAGGTGCCTGGGAACCAGGCACCTTTCATATACAGTTTTAGTATCGCTTATTTGTGATCTTTCTTCTTATCATCTTTCTTCTTATCATCTTCTTTTTTATCAATGGTAAACTTAGTAGAGTGGAATTTTCCATCCTTACCTAGCTTACCTTCAACCTTGGCTGACTTTTCTGTTTTGCACAGACCTAAACCATGGGCTTTTTCGCCTTCACCAACAAGCAGTACATTTTTCTTATCAATTATTATTGCAGTTTTACAGCCTTTAACACCTTCCATTTTATAGATGCATCCACCACATGCTGCTTTTACTTCAATAGCCGCTGGTTTTTTCTCATCTTTTTTTGGTGCTTCTTTCTTTTCTTCAGCATACATGAAACTTGAAATGCTGAATGCTACGAGTATTGCGATTAACTTTTTCATACGATTTCCTTTTGTTTTTGTTGGGTTTACTTACGAGGCTTTTGTATTTCCGTCATTCCTCCATGTTAATTCTTGTTTCTATATTGCTGTTCCTTCACCATACAAAATAAAACGGGTACCACAAACATGCTCAAAAGTGCGATTAACATGCCGCCAAAACTGGGAATCGCCATCGGTATCATGATGTCAGCTCCTCGTCCATTTGAGGTCAAAACTGGCAATAAAGCGAGGATTGTTGTGGCTGTAGTCAGCAAACAGGGGCGCAAGCGGCGTTTTGCTGCTAAAATCGTATTTGTACGTATGTCTTCAATGGACCCAAATTCCTTGTTTTCGAACTCTTGAGTCAGGTAAGTTGCCATCACAACCCCATCGTCGGTAGCGATACCAAAGAGTGCCAAAAAGCCAACCCAAATGGCAATGCTCATATTTATTTCATGGATTTGAAATAGATCTCTAAGGTTTGTTCCAAATATCGACACATTCATAAACCAGTCCTGGCCATATAAAAAGATCATGATAAATCCACCAGCCCAGGCCACTGCAATTCCCGTAAAAACGATGAAGCTTGTGCTAACAGAGCGGAACTGAAGGTATAGAATAATAAAGATTATGAACAGAGCCATGGGTAAAACAATCTTCAGGGTATTGTTAGCCCGAACCTGGTTTTTATAATTCCCATCGAAACTAATATTAACGCCATCTGGTAATTTCCCCAACTTTTCTTTCAAATACTTCTCTGCAGATTCCACAACATCTGTCTCTGCAAAACCATCACGCTTATCAAATGTGACATATGCTATAAGGAAGGTATCTTCGCTTTTTATTACCTGCGGGCCGCGTGTGTATGTAATAGTTGCAAGTTCGCCCAGTGGAATCTGTTTGCCACCACCAGCACTGACATAGACTTTGTTCAAATCTTCCAGGTTGTCACGCAATTCTCTTTGATAGCGCACGCGAATTGGATAACGTTCACGTCCTTCCACTGTATGGCTAATTGTTTTACCACCGACTGCAACCTCTATGAGATCCTGTACTTTCTTTATATGTATCCCATAGCGGGCAATCGCATCGCGGTTGATATTTATTTCTAAATAGGGTTTTCCCACAATGCGGTCGGCCATTACAGCTTCTGATTTTACACCGGCCACATTTTTCAAATGCTCTTCTATCTCCAGGCCCATTTTTTCAATTGTTTCCAGGTCGGGGCCTTTTATTTTTACACCCATTGCTGAGCGCATGCCGCTTTGCAGCATAACGATTCGCGTGGCTATGGGCTGCAGTTTAGATGCGGATGTTGTTCCCGGTACTTCGCCTGCTTTAATAATTTCATTCCATATATCATCAATTGTTTGTATGCCTGCCCAGGCTGCCCTGCCCGGATTTAATTCCGGGTCCAATGCAGGTCTCCAAAGGCGAAATGCATGGCCCCCGCTGTCCTCAATTAATTGATTCTTTTCATCTCGAATGAATTTCCCCTGCACCATATAGACCTGTCCATCGGTCGCTCGGGCTTCCTCTCCTGAAACAGAACGGAAGTAGTCCGTTTCGCTTTTACTGTATTTAAATCGCCGTAATTCAGAGTCTTCATTCCTCAGGTATTCATCATGATAATTTATAACTGTTTCAATCATTGAAACGGGGGCGGGATCCAAAGCTGTATCCGCACGGCCAATCTTACCGACCGCAGTTTCTATTTCGTGCACGGCTGCAAAGGCTCGGTCCTGCTTTTGTAAAATATCGAGTGCTTCACCAATAGATGCATGCGGCATGGTTGTGGGCATAAAGAGATAAGACCCTTCATCAAGATTCGGCATAAATTCTTTTCCCAGTGTTTGAGTAATCCCTATGGCTAAAACAATCATTGAGATAGGAATGGATAAAAAGAGCAGCTTATTACTTAAGATCTGGTTTAGAAGATTCTCGTATGATTTTTGAAAGCCCATGAAGAAAAACAGCAATACGGCAATGGGTGTAATCACCACGATGTAGTTCAGAATAAAATGCCTTGATGGACCCAGAGGTAACCAGCTGCTGGTAAGAAAGCCGGCAATAATCGCCACGATGACATAATTCAAATAGAGAAAGTATTTTTTATTCTCTTTAAAGGTCTGAAGAAATTTGAAGCGTTTTGAATCTAACTTAAAGGTAAACAGAACATGTGCCAAGGCTGGTATTATAGTAAGAGCGACAATAACTGAAGCAAAGAGTGCAAATGTTTTGGTAAATGCCAATGGTCTGAATAGTTTGCCTTCAGCTCCCACCATAAAGAAAATGGGTAGAAAGGATACAACCGTTGTTAATATTGCAGTTATTACCGCCCCACTCACTTCGCTGCATGCATCAAATATAACTGTTAAGCTATCTGTTTTACCCTCATCCGCTTCCAAATGCTTCAAAATATTTTCCGTAATGATCACCCCCATATCAACGATCGTACCGATGGCAATAGCAATACCAGAAAGTGCCACAATATTGGCATCCACATGAAACAGTTTCATGGCAATAAAACAAATAAGTACCGCAAGTGGAAGGGTGATGGAAATGATTAACGAGCTGCGTAGATGCATCAGCATAATGATGATGACAATGATGGTAACAAGAATTTCCTGATACAATGCATCATTCAAGGTATCCAGTGTTTCATGAATAAGTTTGGTACGGTCATAAAATGGAACAATATTAATTTTGCTGTATGTCAGCCATTTCGGGCGCTTGCCCTTATCGATTTTTTTAATCCAATTGAGCCATGCTTCCTGATTGAGCGCTTCACCGGTAAAAGCACTAAAATCATTCTTAGTCGCAAATTTGCTGAGCTCCTGCCGGCTGATCATTGCATAATCAATAATAACCTTTGCCGGTAAGCCAGGCGAAATTTCACGAATCTTATCCTTGAGATTTTTTATTGCAGATAAGGGATTTTCTCCATAGCGTACGAGAGCAACTGCGCCCACAGCCTCCGCCCCGTTTTTATCCAATGCCCCGCGTCGTAGAGCCGGCCCCAGTGTCACATTGGCAATATCCTTGATAAATACCGGTGTATTATCACGCTCCTTAACTACGGTTTTTTCAATATCTGCAAGACTCTTTATGAAACCAAGACCACGAATGACATATTCCACTTTGTTAATCTCAATGGTCCCTGCACCAATATCCACATTCGACATTTTTACGGCGCGAAAAACATCTTCAATTGTCACATTGTAAATTTTCATTTGGTCGGGATTTACATCGATTTGATATTCACGTTGAAATCCTCCAACCGATGCAATCTCGCTTATACCTTCTGCCCCCATCAATCCATAGCGCACATACCAGTCCTGTATGGATCGCAGCTCATGCAAATCCCAGTTTCCAGTTGGATTGCCATCCTCGTCCAAACCTTCAAGTGTATACCAGAAGACCTGCCCAAGTGCAGTGGCATCCGGTCCCATCACAGGCTTCACCCCTTCTGGTAATGTACCCTCGGGAAGACTATTTATTTTTTCTAATACCCTCGAGCGTGACCAATAAAATTCCGCCTCCTCTTTAAAGATAATGTAGACTGTAGAAAAGCCCATCATGGAATAACTGCGAACAGTTTTCACTTCGGGAATGCCGAGCATTGCGACTGTGAGTGGATAAGTAAATTGATCTTGAATATCCTGGGGCGACCGACCGCTCCATTTTGTAAAAACGATTTGCTGGTTTTCGCCGATATCCGGAATCGCATCCACAGCGATGGGCTTACGCTCTATGCCTTCCACATCCCAATCAAATGGCGCAAAATAAAAGCCCCAAAAGGCAGTCATCATCAACAATAGAAAAACGATTAATTTATTTCTTAGACAAAATAATATTATCGTATCTATAAAGCGCGTCATCAGACTTTTTTCGGTAGTTTCGGGAAGGCTCATTTTTTATGACTTCCCTCCTGCTTACTGCTGCCTTCTTTTTTCTTGGGAACAATTTTCTTTTCCACAGGTTTTTTATGGCTGCCTTCGTGCTTCATTACTTTAGGTTTTTTTGGCGCAGATTTTGTTGCGCCTTCTTTTTCCGATTCAGAACTACCCTCCAAAGCAGGATCGCTCATCATGCTTTTTTTCGCTTGAATTTGCAATGCGCTATCGAGCTTAAAGTTTCCATTTACAACCACTTTCTCACCGACCTCAAGGCCGCTTTTCACAATGTAGTAATCACCCGCACGATGCCCCAGAACGATTTCCCTTCCTTCAAAAATGCTTTCATTTGTCGGTGATTGCACATAGACGACCGCGCGCTTACCGGTAATCAACGCAGCAGTTGCAGGAATAACCAGTGCCGCTTCAGCATCCTCTGCACTGGTATAGCCAAGATCTTCTGCCTGCACAAGTTTCATGCCACAGATATCGCATTTACCCGCTTCATCTTTAACAATTTCTGGATGCATCGGCCCAATCCATTTGCCCTTCAAACTCGGGTCGACCACCTTATTATTTTTAGCAATTTTGGAGATCACTGTTGCCGTTACAAAAATTCCCGGTTTTAGTTTTAAGGATTTGTTTTTTATATTCACACGCATCTTCAAAGTGCGGGTCTTCGGATTAATCAATGGATCGATGAAAGCGACTTTACCATAAAATTTTTCACCCGGAAAACTGTTGCTGTGTAATTCGACACGCTGGCCGTAACGCAACCATTGCATATCAGATTCATAAACATCGAGTGTGACCCACACTGTGGATAAATCGGCAATTTTATAAATGGGGGTACCCGTCTTGACATAGATTCCCTCTTTCGCATTTTTCTGTATGACAATTCCACCGCTGGGTGCGTTAATGGTAAAATGGTCGCTCACAACACCTCTTTCTTCGATCTTTTTTATCTGCGCTGCATCAACACCCCACAAACGTAATTTTTCCCGGGATGCATCAAGCGTTGCCTGTGTAGTTTTACGAATGGAATCGAGTTGTGAATCCTTTAAGCTTTTCACTGCCTTCTTAGCCTGCAGAAGTTCTTCTTGAGCCGTTAACATTTCGGGACTGTATATGTAAACCAGGTGATCACCTTTGTTCACAGTGATACCTGTATAGTCGACATAGAGCTTATCGAGCCGGCCTGGAAAGCGGGATGAAATAATCGAGACTTTTGTTTCATCCATCACCACTGTTCCAGAGAGGCGAATTTCTTTTTCAACAATGCGCTTTTCCACCAGACGGGTTTGTATGTTAGCCATTTTTCTGGCATAGGCAGACAGCTCTATCTGGCGTTCTCCCAGTTGATTTTCTTCCAGCTTAATCAAGTCCATGCTGCATAAAGGGCATTTACCAGGGCCCGGGTTACGCACCTGTGGGTGCATCGGACAGGTCCATATTTCCTGATTTACTACGTCGCTTTGCTGATGTTTTTCCTTATATTTGGATACGACCATCCCTGCTATAAATATAAGTGGTATAAAAATGCATAAAATAATATTTTTAAATGTTGATCGTTTCATTATTTAGTCTCCTTATTGTCCAATGACAACTTATTAATATCGATAGTTTCTAAACTTATTTTTTGACCGACGAGTTTTTCTAATTCTGCTACCAGGCTTTTATAGTTTTGCTCTGCTTTCGATTCGCCCAATTGAAATTTCAAGATCGCCCTCTGACTTGAGAGATAAGTTGAAAAATCGGTCTTGCTGTTTATGTATGCGCGTTCACTGGTTTTGTGGGCCTGTATCGCTTGAGGCAGATACGCTTTCTTGTAGAGGATAATAGTACGCTTAGCTCTATGAAGATTTGTTAACAAACGATTGAGCTTAAATTTCAAATCATTGGTCAAATTATCCTGTAGCTTAATATGCCTTTTTAGGGAAATTTCCAGCTCGTTTACAAATGAAAATTTACCACTTATCTTGGCGAGTTTAGCAGTATTCATATGTTTTTTAATGTTGAAACCTTCTGCTTGAGTTCCATTTTTCATACCTGCCTTGGATTCTAAATAACTAGTATTGATTGTGGGATCTGGAAAATACATCTTCTTATTTAAGGCAATCAAGATTGCCAACTTGTGATGTTTTAATTCATGCATTTTAAAATCCTGGTTTGATTTAAGTATTTTATTCAAAATCGTTTCCTTTGACTCCGTTATTTCTTGGAAATTTCCAGTCTTTAGATTCTTCAAGGGTTTTGTAAGTTTACGTGCTACGAGTGTATTTATTGCTGAAATTGCGATGCTGTGTTCGTCTTTTAAATCCATGATGCGTTCATTCAATTGTATCAACTCTAATTGCAGCATCACAACCATATTGCCAGATGCCTTAGCTGCAGCCAATTGTTTTTGCACTACTTTTATTGCCTGTTCCACGAGTTGAATATTTTCCCTGCTTTTTTGAATCGACTCACTGAGATAAAAGACCTTATAAATTAATTTCCGTAACTGATAGATTTTTTCCTGCTGCAGCTTTTCCATTTTCACAAATCTCATTTTTAAATCGTAATCAATGAGTTGTCCTTTCAGGCCCAAGGTTCCGGCTTGTGGAAAATGCATAGCGACCATATCTTTATGATTTTTCGAACTTGTTTTCAAAGAGAGTTGTTTGGTAAATGCATTGTACTGGCTCAGCAAATCCTCTAGGTTTATAAGCTGTGGATATTGTTCCAGGCCAGCACGTAAGTTTTCTTCGGCAGCCTTCAAGGCAGGGTTTCGAAGTAGAACTGCGGCTTCTAACAAGCCTGGAGTGAGCTTCTTTTCAATGAGCTTTTCAAATGTCACATCGTCTCCGAGTCCGCGATAGGCCTCTGGAATAGCAACAACAGGATTCGTAATTATTGACTTCCTTTCTGAAACAAGCGCTGACCATTTCTTTTTTGATTCGGCAATACCCGATTTTATTTCCTTAAGCGAATCAGCAAGGTCGATTTGTTCGTCATCAGCTGAATCATCTATTCCCGTTGTTTCACTGATATAATAATCCGTTTCCACATGTTCAATGCTTCGTGCTCTGTAGTCTTTATAATCTGACATACAGCCAGCAAAGCTCAGAACCATAATGGATAGAATAAATAGTTTAATTTTGATTCTCATTATTTACGCTCCTTAGTCAAGGAAACCGCAGTAAGTGATTCCAGTTTTGCCAGAGTCTGTTGATAATCAATGACCGCGCGTAATCGGGCCAAATTGAAGTTGAGCCAAATACCCTGTGTTTCGACGAGTTGGCTCAAATCTTTTTTAGCAGATTTTTCTTTGTTCTCTGATATATCTAGCGCGTGTTTGGCATGGGGAATCAATGTCTTATCATAAAGCGTAATCAGGCGCCGTGAATTTCTAAGTTTGAAGAGCAAGGTTTTTAATTGAAGCGATGTTTTATTTTCAACTAATACTTTTTCATTCGCAGCTTTTTGACGCATGTACTTTGCTTCGCGTCTCACTGCTTTGTTTTTTGAATACCAAATAGGAATTGTAAAACCTATACCCACAGTCCATGGATCTTTACCACTATCTGCCACAGGCATTTCGGCTTCATCTGTTTCCACATAGCTGGAGAATAGTGTAAATTTGGGCCGGGTTTTTAAAGTAGCAAGTTTGATCTTCTTTTCTGCTTTCTCAAGTTTTAATGTCGCTACTTTTATTTCCTGGCGATTATTTTGTGCGAGTTTTTCATAGTCCTTATAGCTCCGTTTCTGAAGGCGCAATGCATCCATCTTAAAAGACCCAAGCTTACTCTTTTCGCTCAAGTTGACGAGCAAGTAGAGTTTGCTCAGTTCAAGTGTTTTCAGCTCTGTTAATAGTACAATATCATATTGGATCTGCGCAGCCTGCGTTTCTGCTTTCAATAAACTGTTTAGGTTTAGCGATCCTTTGGCATATTCTGTTTTTGCTTCTTTGGCAAAGTGAGACAGCAATTGCTGATTCTGCTTACTTATCTCAATTGCGGATTGCAGGTAAACAATTTCATAGTAAATCACTTTTAACTTTACGATGAATTCGCGAACTGCTAGATCGTATTCAAGCTGCTTAATAGCTATATCTGTGGCGGCAAGCTTTGCCTTTGTTTTCAAAGTTCCAGGAAAGGGAAATGACTGACTGATCATTAAGCGTTGCACTTGGGGACCGACGCGTGTCTCTACAGACTCGCCAAAATAGTCATATCGCAAGATGGGGTCCTGCAAGGCTTTAGCCTGAGGATAACGCTCAACAATGGCCTTCCATTCTGCATGTTTAATAGCAATGGATGGACTGCCAGTAAGGCCGGCTTTTATCAACTCAGTTAAGGTGACTTGCTTAGATAAATCAATCGTCTGCCTTTCACCAGCGCTAACTGATGCACTGAGACAAAGCCACAAAAGAATGATTTTCATTCGCCCATATCTATATCTGTTAAAATAGTTCATGTGAATCCTGTTTAATGCTTATTATAAAAAATGTGTAATTGAATCTGTACAAAAAATACAGTCTATTGAGGGGATTAATTCAGTCTATATGCACACAAGGGTAGACGTTGTATATAGTGGAATTAATTAGGGGGTTTACAGGATCAACAAAGAAAGGAATTATAGCGAATATAGAAAGGCAGAGACGTCTCTGCAGTGTATTCCGGCGGTGGGCCGGTATTACGAATCTCTCTATACGTGATGCTACTATGTGTGGAAAATAAAGTTTCGGCAATGGTGAAAGAAAGAGGCTCAATTTTCTTATCTACAGCATTGGTAATATAAAGTGTTTTTTGCTCTAATTTATTCGATGTGCAACAAGGTACATCCAGCTTGGTGATTGTCTCGCTCTGCTCTGATTGCTCGCTTGTACAACACGCATGCTCATCTGCTTTTGTGAGCTTTTGTTCCGCGTCACAACAAGCCTTGAAGAGATGAAACCCCAAATGCTTTTTACAAAACGTCGTACTCAAAGTTCCGGCCACGATGGCGAAACTCATTGTCGCTGCAAGCATTACTTTTTTAACTTGTATGGTCATATTAAATTTCCAATTCGTGCTACTAATATAAGCAATTCAATATAAATATCAATAAAAATGACAAAATGCTGTATTTTTAATGTATTCAGAAATAACACTTTATTATGTCAGTTTATAATAAAAAATCCGAATGGCCCAACTACATCCCACAACGTCCCTGGGAACGCTGAGCCCCAAGTGCTTGGTAAGCTAAAAACTTACGAGCATGTAAGTATCTCCCAGCGTTTACATATGCTTTGCATGAAACGCGCTAAATCCCCAGCTCTTTACAAAGTAAAAGCGTAAGATCTTTAAGCTCCAGCTCGGCATCAACTCCCCTCACATTATTAGGCTTGTGTAGATTTTTATCCACAGACTGAAAGGAAACGAATACCTTGTGTATGAGAGCGAAGTGGTAAATTACACGAATTTTCATGAGACCGAAGGGAAACGAATACCTTGTGTATGAGAACGAAGTGGTAATTACTTTTTTTAACCACTTATCTTCACTAATCTTTTCATATGAAAAATTTGCTAATCGCTAAAATTTTATGGTTTAAAGTTTGATCTCCGCACTGTAATTAAACTGTAAACTACAGTTTATGCGCGATAAGCCATAAACTCTTTTAATTAGAGTAGATAAGTGGTTTAAGCCGCATTTTTTAATTCGTTTAATTAGCTAAATTCGTTGATAAACTTTTTTTATAATCTGTGTCAATCTGTGTGCATCTGCGGATAACCGTAGTTTTTCTTTTTACTCGTATTGCTGTGTGCATCTGCGGATTCCCAGAAAATGACACGTGCAACAATTCGCCCTTGCAGTAGATGGTTTTATGAATTAGTCAGGTTAAGGTGTAAAAAATGGAGGAACACATGTCTGATTTAATTTTATTTATTGGCTCCACCCCCGAAGGTGATAAGCCTGGTAAAATCTCAGTTTACACTGTAAATAATGAAACTGCTGAACTGACACTTCATTCTGAAAATACAGAAATTCACAGTCCAGGGTTTCTGGCCCTGTCTACATGTGGAAACTTTGTTTATACAGTTGGCGGACCATTTAATCCAAATGCGAATGATGGTATGGTTTCTGCAATGCGCTTCGATAAGGAAAGCAAAATACTTACTTTGATTAATACCGTATCAACCCCAACAAATAGTCCGTGCCATATTTCTGTGGATTCAAAATTGAAAATGGTTATTACAGCAAATTATGCTAGTGGCACTTTTTCCGCATTCCCGTTAAATGATGATGGCTCACTGGCCCCCGCCAGCTATGTCGAAAAGTATGAAGGCAGCAGCGTCAATGAAACAAGACAAACGGCCTCACATGCCCATTCTGCATATTTTGATCCGGATGAAAATTTTATTGTTGTACAAGACCTAGGCTTGGATTGCAGCTTCGTCTATAGATATGATGGGAGCTCTAAGCTCAGCGAGCCAATTCAAAAAGTTGCGTCTGCACCAGGTGCAGGCCCACGCCATCTGGCATTTCACCCAAATAAAATATATGCCTATCGCATAAATGAATTGATCAGTAGTATTGATGTACTTTCAATAAATCCTGGTACTGGAGAAATGACGCTGGTGCAAACAGTTTCCACCCTTCCAGAAGACTTCACTGGTGAATCGGCTTGTGCAGACATACATGTATCCAACGACGGCCGGCATGTCTATGGCTCGAATCGGGGGCAT
>JABSQK010000334.1 GCA_013215875.1 Lentisphaeria bacterium | reverse complement strand
CTTCAATGGTCATATGTGATGCATGTACAGACATCTTCAACCCAAATGTGGTCTGTGCCAGCGTCGGCACCCTCTTTACCACACCATTTGCAGAAGCAACAAGCGACCATTTCATTCAGTGGTGCAAGGCAGAAAAAATTAAAATTATTGCCACCACTCCGGATACAGACTTAGTCTATAGCGATGTGGACTTAACCGGTCCTATTGCAGTTGTAATGGGTACTGAGCAATATGGCCTCAGTGATAAATGGTTTGAACATGCCGATGTCAAAGTAAAAATCCCAATGTACGGCAAGGCAGATTCACTGAATGTGGCATCCGCAACGTCCCTGGTGGTATTCGAGGCAATCAGACAACGACGGCTCGCTGGAATTATTGACTAGGCCTACCGGTCTGTAAAACTGCATCCAATTCTTGTTTATTTACTATTGAAAGGACGAATGCGGACACTTAGAGTAGCAAAAATATTTAAAGGAGCAAACTATGCCGCATTTTTTAGGATTGGATTCGAGCACTCAAAGTTTAAGTGCGATGATACTAGATACAGACTCAAATGAGATCATTTGGGACCATACAATAAATTACGGGTCTGACTTAGCCGAATTTAACAGCCCAAACGGCTTCCTACACAATGATGACCCATTGGTAAAATGCAGCGATCCCTTAATGTGGCTGGCTGCAATTGACCGGCTTTTCGAGGCTGCTAAAACAGCATCTATCGATTTATCCCTCATTGAAGGAATTTGTGGATCGGGCCAGCAACATGGTTCTGTCTACTTAAATGAGGCATTCTTTGAGGGTATATCCTTAGATGGCCCGGAAACGCTAGCCGAGCAAATGCGCCCCTGCTTGAGTCGACATGAGGCACCCATTTGGATGGACAGTTCAACAAGTGTGGAATGCCAGGAAATATCGACTGCTGCAGGCGGCGATGAGCGGCTTGTTGAAATTAGCGGGTCCCGGGCAATTGAACGATTTACAGGGCCACAAATTCGCAAGTTTTATAAAAATAATGCCAAGGCCTATGATGATACCAGGCGCATTCACCTTGTGAGTTCGTTTATCTGTTCAATCATGTCTGGTACAGATGCCAGTATTGATTTTGGTGACGGGGCTGGTATGAACTTGCTGGACATCGCCGAAGGTCAATGGAGCGATACATTAGTGGAAGCGACAGCACCCGACTTAAAAGAGAAACTTCCAACTGTGGTAAATAGCGGCTCTCTCGTATCAACTGTCAGTACTTATTTCGTCGAGAACTATGGCTTCAACAGTCACTGTGAGGTTTATACATTTTCCGGTGACAATCCATGCAGCCTCGTTGGCATGGGTGCCAGTACACCGGGAACTGCTGTTATTAGTATGGGAACCAGCGATACATTTTTTGCAGCGATGAGTCGTCCTGTAACCGATCCACAAGGCTACGGGCATGTGTTTGGAAATCCTGCAGGTGGTTTTATGAGTTTAATTGCCTTCAAAAATGGCTCACTCGCCCGCGAGAAAGTTCTTGAAAAGTTTGATCTTTCATGGGCGCAATTTGAAACTGCGATATTGAGCGATACGGCTGCTGGAAATTCTGGTAATATGATGCTGCCATTTTATGAACCGGAGATTACTCCAAATACCCAAACTGCCCGGGTGGAATTGCATGGTGATGCAGCATTTACAAATTGGGAAAATGCCTCTGCTACTGTGCGGGCCATTGTGGAAGCACAAGCACTGAATATAAAAATTCACTCTGCCTGGATAGGTGAAACCCCCACAACGATTCGGGTAACCGGTGGTGCCTCGCAAAATGATGGCATTCTGCAAATATTTGCGGATGTTTTTCAGGCCGAACTTCAGCGCCTGGCGATTGGCAACTCTGCGGCACTTGGTGCTGCTCTCATGGCAGCCAATGCCAATGGCGCGGCGTGGACAGAATTGATTGCCCAGTTTTCAAAAACAGATCCCGCCACGATTAAACCAAATCCTACCAACAAAGAGCTTTACCAAGAGATGGAAAAACGCTTTAAGCAGTTCATCTCAGAAGGCAGTTAACTTACCTGGCGTTCATTGCACCGATTTTGAGCTCGAATTAGAATTGAGTGTTTCACTATTTGAAATCCTCAAATTATTCATAAGACCTGAGCTTATCAATCAATCTGGTATAATAGATGCGTATCATTATTCTTGATTATATATGGAGAAAATGATAATGGCGAATGTTCTTGTAATAGATGATTCATTGTTAACTCGTCGAAAGATAAAACAGTACTTAACTGAAGCTGGACATGAGATTCTTGAGGCAGAAAATGGGCAAATAGCGTTGGATGTACTCGAAAAGGAAAAGGATCGTATTGATTGTATTTTAACTGATTTACTCATGCCAGTTATGAATGGCTTTCAATTCCTCGAAAATTATAAACTTGAAATACCAGTAGTAGTCCTATCTTCCGACATACAAAATGCATCCAAAGAAAAAGTTTTTAGACTTGGGGCTAAAGCGATGTTGAATAAGCCGTGCAAGCCGGAAGTACTTTGCTCTACAATAGATCGGTTGGTTGGATAAAAGGATGGCTATGGAATTTACAGATGAACAACGGGATTTTTTAACAGAAGTTATCAATGTCGGTGTGGGACGTGCTGCAGGTATATTGAACGAACTTCTCGATATAGAAATTAAGCTAGAAGTTCCCTATCTGGAATTAAGAACTGAAGGCTCGATACCAAATTCACTTCAACTTGAAGAGAACCTCAGCATTGTTGAACAACGATTTTCGGGTGAAACAAATGGTAAAGCATCACTTATATTCCCGTCGAAAAGTGCGATCAAACTTGTTAGCTTATTAACCGGCGAAGATGAAGAGTCCGACATGCTCGACAGTGTGCGTTCGGGTACACTTCTCGAAGTGGGCAACATTGTGATTAATGGGTTGATTGGCTCGATAAGCAATATTCTAAATGCAGATCTCACGTTTGAGCTACCAGAATTTATGGAAGGGGATATTCAACAGACAATGCCCGCGGTTGAAAAAGGTAAAATCATCATTCTCGCCAATACTGTATTTGAACTAATGGATACGGAAATTGATTCCGGATTCATGATAATTACACTCGAATTTTCAAATATCGAAAAACTACTTAATTCGGACTTAAATTCCATTGACATGATATTCTGACAATGATATATGATACAACTGAAACAAATGAACAATTCGCCGTATTAAATTATGTCGAGTCTGGGATATGTGTTACGGATCTATCATTTAACATACTCTTTATTAACCGGCGCTTCGAAAATTGGACAAAACTGAAATTAAAATCCGTTTGCAATCATAAGCTCACAGAGATCTTTCCGCATTTAGAAGAGGATCGTTATCTAAAGCGGCTCACAGCCATCATCAATGGTGGCCCGCCGCTTGTTTTTTCGGCACAAATTCATCCGCATTTCATCCTCGCTGAAACAAATAGTGGAGATGAGATGTCATTTCAAACCACCGTGGCAAAATACATCCCCGAATCTGGCGAAGCCGTTTTAATGATTAGCCTCCAGGACATGACAGAGCCAATAAAAAGTCTGCAAAACATTACCGGATTGGTCAAAGCCTTAAGAAAGGTAGAATTGAAATTGGAATTAAAAATTGAGGAACTGGCACAAACCAATGACTCACTAGAGCAATTTGCATTTACTGCATCGCATGACCTGCAGGAACCACTGCGAAAAATACTTACGTTTGTCAGCTTTCTGAAGGATGATTATAGTGAGGGTTTTGATGATACAGCGGATGAGTATATCAGCTATGTGCTTGATGCAGGACATCGCATGCAGGACATGATTCGGAGCCTATTGAAATTATCCCAAATTAACGAAACGACGTTAACGAATATCGGCTGCGGAGCCCTAATCGAATCTATCATTTCTGATCAATCAATTAAGATTAAAGAAAAAGATGCGTGCATCACGTATAACTGCATCCCCACCCTCTTCGCAGATGAATTTCAAATTCGCCTGATAATTACCAACCTCTTGTCAAATGCTTTAAAGTTCAATACAAATAAACCCAATGTGCATATTGAGATCAGCAAGGGCAACGAATTTTTCTTCATAAGTGTAGAAGATAATGGTATCGGTATTGAGAAAAAATACTTCGATAAGATATTTCAGTTATTCAAGGGATTGCATCGCCGGGATAAATTTGAAGGAACGGGTATTGGGCTGTCTTATTGCAAGCGAATCATCGACCTGCATCAAGGAACAGTGGATATACAATCGGAAATAAATAAAGGAACAAAATTTACCTTCAAAATTCCCATTCAGGAACTACTGGTAGATACCCAGGTAGAATTTTTAGAATAAATTATT